>CAZMBO010000060.1:0-10609 GCA_964564655.1 uncultured Nitrospina sp.
GGGTAAGAAACCCAGTAATCAAACCGATCGAGCCAAAGACTTCCCCTACAATTACGAGAAATGCGACAATCCATGGCAAACCTGCTGTACCCGTAAAATACGACATGGTGCCGGTAAAACCAAACCCACCAAACCACCCAAGAAGTTTTTGTGCCCCATGAGGAAACATCACGCATCCCAACACAACTCTAGGTACTAGATAGGAAAAACTGTCATTAGTTTGAAAAAAATATTTCATAAAATTTTTCATAACGATCCCCTCCAAAGGTAAGCAACGACCGTATTTTATACAGGATGGAGGATAATGGGAAGGTGGGTGTAAATAGGCATTACTGCATTTTGCTTTTATTTGGCAAACATAATAAGAAATGGGTTACAGCCTAAACTGTAACCCATTGATTTAATTGGTGAGCCGTCTCGGGATCGAACCGAGGACCTAATGATTAAGAGTCATTTGCTCTGCCAGCTGAGCTAACGGCCCACCAATAATTAGGTAATTTTTGTAGAGTGATTTATTTTAGCGAATCCTCTAAGGGCCCGCAAGGCGGCCTATCCCCCTAACACCCAGGCAAGTGCATGATACTGCATTGCGCTGATAGTTGCAGAAAATCCCCCCAGTATCAGCGACAAAAACAAAAAACGATAAGCCTTTTCCTTATCTTCACGCATTTCCACAATATCAATCAAAAATGCTACAAACATCAACGCGAAAAATAGTAGTTTTGCAACATCTGGTAGAATATCTGTTTTTAGTGCCTCCGTTTGCTCGACCAGCATTTTCTCGTGCAGGAATCCGACTCCATAGAACCCCATCAGTATGACTGCCCATACCTTAAGTAGTAATTCTCTGGTTTGCTCAATTCTATAACTAGCCATAGCGAATTCCTCTCCTTGACTCAATCACTTGCTCTGCGCCTTTAAAACCACCAAATTATCTAAAAAGTTGCATTAGCAAGCACTTAAAACTAGATATTTGAAGCTGGCTTTAGGGATATTTTCCCTTACTGCACGTTATGGTATAATTTTACCTTAATAAAGATAATCCCTTACATTTTCTTATTTAAAGACCCGTGCTTTTGTGACGGGTAATTCGGACAAATTACAGGAAAAAGATTTATCCAATTTATAACTTTTAAAGAGGCAAGCAAATCATGGCAATCAGATTAGGAGACACCGCACCGGATTTTACAGCAGACACTACCGAAGGCACCATCGAATTCCATAAATACCTTGGAGACGGATGGGGAATTTTGTTTTCACATCCCAAGGATTACACGCCGGTCTGCACAACCGAACTAGGTCGTGTTGCTAACTTAAAAAGCGAGTTCGATAAACGCAATGTAAAAGTTCTCGCGTTGAGCGTAGACCCCGTTGACTCTCATAAGGGCTGGGTCAATGATATCAATGAAACTCAAAGTTGTTCCGTGAATTATCCCATCATTGCCGATCCCGATAAAAAAATTGCGGGAATGTATGACATGATCCACCCCAATGCTTTAAACAACCTGACGGTTCGTTCTGTGTTTGTCATTGCCCCGGATAAAACAGTAAAACTCACAATCACTTATCCCGCTTCCACCGGAAGAAATTTTGATGAGATCCTGCGCGTTATAGATTCTCTTCAACTCACGGCCAATTACCAGGTTGCAACACCGGTTGATTGGAAACATGGCGATGACTGTGTTGTGGTACCGGCAATCAAAACAGAAGATATCCCGGCAAAATTTCCGAAAGGGCATAAGGTCATTAAACCTTATTTGCGCACGACACCACAGCCGGACTTATAAAATTTTATCCAAAGCCTATGCGGGCAGCGGGTTGCTGCTTGCATCAGGCTTTCTTTTTTGCTTACGCCAAATGGAACAAAAAAAAGCCTTGGGCCAGATTTCATCTCTCATTAAGTTATTAACTGATCGGGATGAGTTTGTGAGGAACCGAGTTCGCGAGGAACTGATCGAGTTGGGTGAAGATGCCCTACCCTTCCTTGATATGGCAACCCGCGGCGAAGACGAATCATTGCGCATTCAGGCCCATCTGATTATCCAGAGTATCCTGCCACATAAGCTTGCTGATAAATTCAGGCAACTGGCGAAGAAAAACCCGAGTCAAGATGTTGATCTGGAAGCCGGGATGATGCTCATCATGGAATTTGGCTACCCGGAATCCGATCCTGAAGAGTGCCGTCAAAAACTTGATGACCTGGCACAAAAACTGGCAGGGATTTTATATGTTAATAATGAGCCACAACAAATTGTCACTGCTTTTACGCATTTTCTTTTCCAGGAAAATGGATTCAAAGGCAACAAAGATAACTACCATAACCCGGACAACAGTTTCATCAATAAAGTTTTGGAAAATCATACAGGCTTACCCATCACCCTTTCAGCCCTATGTGTTCTATTGGCAAAACGATTGAACCTACCCATCGTGGGCGTGGGAATGCCTGGGCATTATATTGTGAAGTACAGTCTACCTTTAGAACCGATCTACTTTGACCCTTTCCATCAAGGTCGTATTTTGACAAAAAATGAATGCGTTAAAATAGTTGAGCAATTCGGCCATCGATTTGAAGAACACTTTTTATCGCAGTCAACACAACGTGAAACACTTATACGTATGCTCAATAACCTAAGACAAGTTTATATAAATTCCAATGAAACTAAAAAGGCGGAAACTCTGACTGAATATATAAAAATTCTATTGAATCCATCCAAAAACCAGCCTTCGGAAAGAATACGTTAATAAAATCCACCCATGCCAAAATTCGTTCTCATAACAGGAGCTGGAACAGGTATCGGCCGGTCTATCGCGCTAACTCTGGCAGAGCAAGGGTTCTCGTTGATTCTCTGTGGACGCAATTTAGAAAATCTCGAAGAAACAAAAACACAACTGAAAAACCCAGAGAATCATTCAACCCATTCCTGTGACATAAGAAAAATCGGTGATGTGCAATCCTCCTTAGATAAAACTAATGCGGAATCCCTATATGGCCTAGTAGCCAATGCAGGAGTCGGAGGTGAAAATACTTTCGGAGAAAAAGACCGCTGGAAAGAAATAATAGAAACTAATCTGACAGGAACTTACCAAACAGTGCAAGAATGTCTGCCCTATCTAAAAAACGATGCCGCTTCATATAAAAAGGTGGTGATCCTTTCATCTATTTTAGCAAGGTTAGGGGTACCTGGTTACTCGGCCTATTGTGCTTCCAAAGCAGGGTTGCTCGGCCTCACCCGCTCTCTTGCTGCCCAGCACAGTGGCGATAAAATTTTGATCAATGCGCTTTGTCCCGGTTGGGTCAATACAAAAATGGCCAGGGAAGGAATTGAGGGGTTCGCTGAAGCTTTAAATATCACTAAAGAGGAAGCGTATCAGGAAGCAATGAAACCAGTGCCCTTAGGTAAAATGTCGGAACCCGAAGAAATAGCACAATTCGTGGGCTACCTGTTATCCGAAAAACAAACCTCTTTGACCGGACAAACGATTGACATCAACAATGGTGCCCTCATGCCCTAATCAGGGTATCTTTTAGAAAAGCCTTTCGCCGCTGGAAATTCTATCTATCAAAATAGCAACGCCGCTATAGCATAACTTCGGGGGCAAGGCTATTGTCGTGGGCTTCGGGGTTGTTTTTGACGTAGAGTTGCGGCAGGTCACTAGTGCCGTATTTGGTGATATAGAGGAAAACATGTTCACGGGCATTGATGCGTAACGCCCAAGGGCCGAAATCTTCTTGATAAAATCTATTGTAGCGATCCATCGCTTCCTCGGTAGTCTGCCCTGACTCTGGCGTGTAGTAATAATCAAGAGCGAGGTCATGCTCAGGATTCACCTTTACATCGATCTTGTATTCATCTGCCTGATACATCACGGGTGCATTTTTATAGAGAACGAAAAAATACATCTCAACCGATGGTATCTGGTGCTGGTTCTCGATCAAGAATCGTCTTGTATCTTCGGCTTCTTCTTCTGTTTCACTGGGGAAACCGTAAAAGCACATGACATGACTCCATATCCCCACCCGTTTTGCCTGCTCCAGATTGATCTTTGCTGCTTTGATGTCCGTATCTTTTTTAACCAGTTTAATAATGCGCTCATTAGCTGATTCCAAACCATAATAGAGAGAACGACAGCCGGATTTATGCGCAAAATCCCATATCTCCGGCTCCAGAAGTTGGGATTCAAACCGGATGAGCGTGGTCCAATAAATATCAAGTTCGCGTTCAACCATCATCGGCGGTAGCTTGATGAAAAGTGCAGGAGGAAACGATTCGTCGGTAAACATGAAATGTTTAGCGTTGAGTTTGTTTTTTAGATATTCGAGTTCATCGACAATCTGGTCTGCGTGCTTGGCGCGGAATTGATCGATATAACCGGCGCCGTGATCGCAGAACGTACATTTTCCCCAATAACATCCACGCGTGCCCAGATAAGGAACCAGTTTTTCCGGTGAGAAGTATTTTTCCCAGGGCATACCATCGAAGTCAGGTGGCGGCAATTGGTCGACTCGTTCCTGATAAGTCTCGTTGACATGTATCTGATCTTCTTCATCTTTATAGATGAGATTCGAGACTTCGTTCATCTTACGCTTGCCTGAAAGCGCCTCTACCAACCATACCAGTGCATGTTCGCCCTCGTAGGTGATCATCGAATCAAAAGCTTTACCAAAAAAATGTGGTTTTTTAGCGAACTCGTCTTTTAACCGGGTGATGATGTTGCCACCCACAGTGACATGAATGTCGGGAAATGCTTCTTTTATCAAGGTGGCGAAGGTGATTCCAGACATCAGTTGCACGGGGGTCCCTATTGAAATACCAACCACTTCCGGTTTTTCTCTTTTGATAGATCTTAAGACCAGTTGTCGACAAATATCAGCATAGACGTTGACTTTATTGTCGAAGGGTACCTTGAGCAAATCTTCGGAAACCCAAGGGCGGTAGACGTTGAGGTTGCTCTCAACCGGATAAAACTGGATGCTCGCCGGGAAATAGGCTACAGAAACATATTCCATAACTTCACGGAAAGCATTGAGCGCCCATTCCGATTTTTCCACCTCATAGAATTCCTCGCTACGCATGATTTCCTTGGCCCTGCCGACTTTTTGAATATGGTAGTCGAGGTCGATATGCTGATAGTCGCTGAGCATTTGTTTCAACTCTGCGTCTTGTGCGCTTAGATTGGCTGCATTTCGCTTGAGTTCTTTGAAGCGGTCCTGAATCTTGCCTTTAACAAACAACAGGAATCCAGGCGTAAAGATATGGTCATACATTTCCACATTGATGTCTTTAAGAACGGTATCGATACCGTTCTGCCGCAACACGGCCGCGAGACTGGGCAAGGCCAGATAAGGAGCCGTAGGCACCCACTCGGGTGGAAATATCAACATGACCTTCTTCATATGCTTTCCCGGATTAACACCTTAATTAAATAGGCGCTATGTTATCATAAATCGATTCCCACATCAGGTAGCTGTGGTCCTTCAAGACAAAACATGCTTTTCTTCTGATCAGCTATTAAGTTTTGGAATCCAATAGGTTAATGCTAACATATTAGAATCTAATTTATGAAAATTAACGGGAATTCAGGTTTCCCGGTGTGGCCAGATGGGACAATCCCAACACGGTCCAATAGTAAAATGGAGCAAAAATAAGCTATGTCTCAAACTGAAACGAGCGCAGAAGTTAAAGCAAAAATACTGCTTGATGAAGCAAATCTAGCATTTTCGGAAACGTCCGAACGTAAGGATGCTTCCGGTGACCGTAAACCCGATGGATCAGCCTGGGAAGAGGGTCGGATGGAAGGCGAATATGATGAAACGGATTACCAAAAAATTCTAGATTTACAAATGAAAGCAGCTATCGTCTGCGACGAACACCCGGAACTGGAAGAAAAAACCGCACAGTTATTTGAATCCATTAATGATTCGAATGCCGAGAGTGTTCTCAACACGGTTCTTGCTGATAAAGATATTATGATATTGAGCAAAGCCGCCGTCACGACATTCATTCTAAGATTTCCAACGGTGCAGTCTTTCGTAAATAAGGGCCATCCACTGGTTCTGGCGATGGATGAATACATGCTGGAAAATGCCGATGCGCAAAATTGGCATGACTATCATAACATCGCACAGGAGCAAGGTTGGCTCTCCGAATAACCTCTGTTCTTACTAACCTATTTGTTTTAGATCAATGAAGTTTCGCTATCAACTAGCAAAGAAAACCTTTAAAGGAAAAAAAGTCGTTGAACGTGGGGTAGAAGATCTTATCTCGGAAGACCAACGCGGCAACCAATCCAGCGCTGATATTCCGAGTCCACTAAGTCTCGATAAAGAGGCCATCACGCCGGTGGAGGCCGAAGAACCAAAGGAAGTATCCAGACGCGACTTGTTTTCATTTGGCAGGTTGGGTGATTTTGCCGAAGCTGTTGAAGAAGACCGAAAAAAGCAGCCCAAGAAAAGCAAAAAAAATAATACTCCTGAAGACGAAGAAACCGATGAGCTAGAACCCACCGAGGAACTCAATAGAACTGAATCTTCAGAACCGAGCCCTTCTTCAGAACCGAGCTCTAAGGAAAAGGAAGATGAAACACCCAAACCTGGATTTTTTAAACGTTTGGTTTCTAAATTCAAGTCCGATCCCCCTTCCCCAGAAAATATTGCATCTTCCGGAGAGGACGTTGTAGAAAAGAAAGAAGATTCTTTCTCAGAAGAACTTGATACTGAAGAAAAAAAGCTTCCATCTGAAAGCAACGATATTTTCGCATTAGAAGAAGGCGAAGAAGAAGATCCTGAGTACGATCGGCGGAATTTATTAAGACAAGGCTTTCATTTCTTTGCCAAGCCTGCAGTTGAAAACGTTCAGTCTAAAATAGACAACGTCAACAAGGCGGTTGACAAGATTACCAAACGGGTTCCCGTGCTGAGACCCCCGGGAGCCATATCGGAAAAAGCGTTTCTACAAGCTTGCTCGCGCTGCGACGAGTGCATTCATGCCTGCCCAAAGGATGCCATTCAAAGGGCTCCCAAAAAAATGGGATTCCTAATTCACAACACTCCCTATATTGATCCGATGCGCAATCCTTGTGTAATGTGTACGGACTTACCTTGCATTCCTGCTTGTCCCGACGGTGCATTGCTACCCGTTCAGGAGCTGAGTGATGTGAGCATGGGTTATGCGATTCTGGATAAGAAGAAATGCCAAGCCTACGGCGACACATTTTGCCAACAATGTGTTATTGACTGTCCGGTTCCGGGAGCGATTCATCAGATAGACAACAAACCCGTCATCGATAAGAATATTTGTACGGGATGTGGTGTCTGCATGCGATCTTGCAGCACCGTCAATATCCCATTGGCCATCAAAATCAAACCTCAAATGGTCATTGATTACCAACTGCATAAAAAGCAATTAGAAAAAGAAAGAGCTCGAATCGAAGCAGAGCAGCTTGAGGCCAAAAAATTAGAAGCTGAAGAACTGGCCGAAGAAGAGGAAAAAGAAAATGGCGATGCCGAAGGCGAAACTAGTGCCATTGAGTCCTAAAAATTGTTTCTCCTACAAAAATTTCGTTGATTTATCCCTTGCAAGTCTCCTCTGTTTTCAGTAGGTTAGTCATTTTGCCCCTTTAGGCTTCGGAAACTAGAAAAATTTATCAAAAAATTAAGGTCATAAATGAGCAGTGAATTTCAAAGAACGCATAATTGCGGAGAGTTATCGGATAAAGATATTGATAAAAAAGTGACTCTTTGCGGATGGGTGCACACACGTCGCGATCATGGCGGGTTAATATTTGTCGACCTTTGGGACAAGCATGGTTTGACACAAGTGGTATTGAATCCTCAAATCGACCAGTTGGCTCATGAGCACGCACAATCTATTCGTGGTAATTTTGTAATTGGTGTCATAGGAAAAGTGCGTGCCCGACCCGATGACATGATCAATCCAAAATTGAAGACCGGAAAAATTGAAGTTTATATCGATGAATTGAGCATACTGAACCGATCTGAAACCCCTCCTATCTCGCCTTGGGAACCCCAAGATACTTCAGAAGCGTTGCGCCTGAAACACCGTTTTCTGGATTTGCGTGGACCGGAATTGCAACGAAATTTAAAGATGCGCTACGACATTACACGCGTCGCCCGTAACGAACTGCACCGACACGGCTTCATGGAAGTCGAAACACCGATGCTTACGAAAAGTACTCCTGAAGGAGCGCGGGACTACCTAGTTCCTAGTCGATTGAATCCGCAAAAGTTTTATGCGCTCCCGCAGTCACCTCAACTTTTCAAACAAATCCTCATGGTTTCAGGAATGGATAAATATTTCCAAATCGTTAAATGTTTTCGCGATGAGGATTTGCGACAAGACCGGCAACCGGAGTTTACTCAGATTGATGTCGAAATGTCTTTTGGTAATGAAAAAATAATTTTTCAAATGATCGAAGATATGATGGCCGCAATTTACAAGGAAGTATTGAACGAAGAAATTTCAACACCCTTTCCGATTTTGAAATACGAGGATGCGATAAACCGTTTTGGCACGGATAAACCCGATATGAGAATCGATATGGAAATCGTTGACCTCGCAGAAATTGTCCGCGGGACGAAGTTCAAGGTTTTCGCACAGGTTTTGGAGTCTGGTGGACAGATTCGAGCTCTGAACATTAAAAATAGCGTGGACGCTTTATCCCGTAAAGCTCTTGATGATTTGACGGAAATTGCCAAAACATACGGTGCCAAAGGGATGGCTTGGATCAAAGTTCAGGAAAAGGAACTGCAATCCCCAATCATCAAGTTTTTTGAGCAGGAAATGCTCGACGAAATGTTGAAGAAATTGAACAGCAAACCTGGCGACACTGTGGTGTTCATCGCAGACACACCAAAAATTGTTGCCGATGCGCTGGCTCATTTGCGCCTCGCCATTGCCAAGCTACTCAATCGGGTTGATGAAACCAGAAACGCCTTCGTCTGGGTAACTGAGTTTCCACTTGTGGAATATGACGAAGCAGAAAAAAAATATGCCGCCATGCATCATCCCTTCACCGCTCCCCATGAGGAGGATCTAGATAAATTTGAATCTGATCCTGGAGCTATTAAGGCCCGGGCCTATGATTTGGTTTTGAATGGTAATGAAATTGGCGGAGGCAGTATTCGTATTCATCAGAAGGAGGTGCAGGAAAAAATGTTTAAGCTTCTTGGAATCGGCAAGGAAGAAGCCGAGGCGAAATTCGGATTTCTTCTAGATGCTCTACAATACGGCGCACCACCTCACTGTGGTATTGCCATGGGTCTAGATCGTATTGTAATGCTGCTGACTGGCGCTGATTCTATTCGCGATGTGATCGCATTTCCTAAAACACAGAAAGCCACTTGTCTGATGACCCAGGCGCCTTCTCAAGTGGATAAAAAACAGCTGAAAGAACTTAAACTGAAAGCAGACCTGAGTTGACATCCATCTTTAAGTGAGGCAAAAGCTGCAAATTTTTTTCTAATTATCTTACCCACCCAATTTTATTTTATAGCAATCTTCTTATTAGACAGCCTCTTTAGAGCTTGCCCCCGTTCCGGGATTTTTTTGCTACTCCCTTTATGATACTCTTTACCTAATTGAATCATTGTCTGACTATCATGTCCCTGAAAGAAAAAACTGAAAAACTGAAATCTTTGATCTGGGAAATGGATCGTGTTCTAGTCGCGTTTTCCGGTGGAGTCGATAGTACTCTGGTTCTTGCTATCGCCCATGAAGTGCTGGGCGAGAATGTACTTGCCGTAACCGCTAAATCGGACAGCGTACCCGAACGAGAAAGGGAGGCCTGCCGTCAGTTATCTCAGGAGATTGGCGCAGAACATATCTTTATTCAAACGAACGAAATGAATAATTCGAGTTACCAGGCAAACCCTGCCAACCGTTGTTACCATTGTAAAACTGAGCTGTATTCCTGCCTGAAAAAGGTGGCTGAAGAAAAACAATTTCCTTATATTTTAAACGGAATTAATACGAACGATTTAGGCGACTATCGTCCGGGGATCGATGCGGCGCGTGAAAATGAGGTGAGGAGTCCATTGGTCGAAGCAGGGTTCAACAAACAGAATATCCGCGACCTGGCACGACAAATGGAGCTTTCCATATGGGACAAGCCCGCGATGGCCTGTTTATCGTCACGCATTCCTTACGGAGAACAGGTGACCCACGAAAAACTTAAAAGGATAGAAAAAGCCGAAGACCTTTTACTAGCTATGGGATTTAAACAACTTCGAGTTCGGCATTATGGTGAAACAGCAAGAATAGAGCTGGGGCAAAATGAAATGGTAAAGTTCACGCCCAACATTGAAGATATTGTGAAAGAAAAATTCCATAAATTAGGTTTCAAATCGGTACACTTGGATCCAAAAGGCTACCGTATGGGAAGTCTTAACGAAGTTCTTAAAGAAAAAACAGATTATGTTTAATGTACAACTGCGACCCGAGGTAAGAAAACAACTGAAAGACCCTGATGGATTTGCCAGTGGGCTAGGAATCGTTTACGCAGGCCTTACCATCACTATGGCGGGGGTATTGATGATGTTGATTCTATTCTTCAACAAACCTGAGCATGTGCTTCATCCTACCTGGATATT
>CAZMBO010000061.1:0-4834 GCA_964564655.1 uncultured Nitrospina sp.
CTACTGCCTCCAACACAACTGTGATTGCTAAGCTTAAAGGATATGAAGGAGATGCGTGCCAGGAATGTGGCAGCCTGACGTTGGTGCGAAATGGTACGTGTTTAAAATGCGTGAGCTGCGGAGCGACTTCAGGTTGCTCCTGATTCAAACCCACCTAGTCTAATTTAAAGTTAGCAGGAGCCCGGCCGGCGATTTCTTCGCCGGCCTCTCTGCTTTCTAGGCAAAAAATCAATTCCCCACCGGTGAGTAATAACCCATAAGCCTTTTAAGATATTTTTTTAACTAAATTCACTCTATTGTATCTTGCGCTAGCTGCGGGCGCAGCGGAAGCCGAAGGTTGGATTTTTCAGTTTTGCATCGACTGAATTGCGAAAAGATATTTTTGATTGGTTTTTATCGCTTGTCCAGCCACCGCCTTTGACAATATGTGAACTTTTGCTTTCTGTTTTTACCCATTCCCAAACATTACCCGACATATCCATAACTCCAAAGGGGCTTGCGCCCATAGGAAAAGAAGCAACTGGTGCGGCAAACAAATGTCCGTCTTCCTTCCCAAAGGTATTGGCATTTTGAGGTAGATAATCATTTCCCCAAGGCCAAGTGAAGGTTGAGCTGCCTCGGGCAGCCGCTTCCCATTCCAATTCATTTGGCAAACGTTTGCCAGCCCATTTGCAATATTTATAGGCCTGAATCCATTCGATTCCCATAGCAGGGCATTGTGGGCAGGGCTTACCGTCGGCATAAGGTTTTTCATTGTATCGGGGTTGAAATTTCTTGAAATTTGCTACTGTGGTTTCTGTCCTGTCGATATAGAAAGCAGATAGCGTTACAAATTGAGAATTTTGCGCATTGGGATGTGCCTTGCGAGTTGCCATTTCTTTTTCGCCGAAAAGATATTTCCCTCGATCAATTAAGATCATCAGAGTTTGGTCTTTTTCATTCAAAATAGTTGGGGCTAGAGAACTTTTACTCATAAAGGGAGAGAGGCCTTTTGGTGTGTGTGACTCTTTCTTATTTCCCCGAATGGGAACTTTGGGAGATTTTTTACTATAGGGTTCGGAATAATCGGGTTTTACGTATTTCTTTTGGTGTTTTTTTGCAGGAGCACAGGCACTTATCCAGACAAATATAAATATGAAAGCAACGATCAGTCTCAATGTTTTTCCTGGTTCATGAGCGAATCTATTTCCTGTTTCAAGCGACGATATTTTTTATAACTTTCCTCCGCTTCATCTTTCTTTCCCATCAATTCGTAGGTAAAACCCAAACTATACCAGGCGTTATGATGGGTGGGATCGATTTTTAAGACCGTTTTAAATGCCCGCTCAGCTTCTTTAAATTTTTTTTGATAATTATAAATGCCTCCTAGACCATAATAACCTTCAACACTCCTTGCATCTTTTTCTATAGCCTTTAAAAAAGATTTACGGGCGGAATCATATTGCTCGTGATTTAAATGTTCTAGTCCTTCCTTAACATATTCTCCACTATTTTTTTCGCTACATTGAGTTAAAATCAGTACAAATAGCATCAATGTTAAAATTTTATGGAAGTGACGGACCAATTTCATTTATCTATTAAAAGTTTATTCGGATGCTTCTCAAGTGCCGGAAACACATGAATTTAATATAACATTAATGTTAACCCTTCAATATATTAAAAGCGAGATGGGTCATGGCAACCTTTGATATTCTCTTGTTCCTTTTGCTGGGAGTCATTATGTTGGGAATTGCCAGCATAGCGAATTATATTATAGGAGGCTATCGTCTTTTGTCGTGGATGAAGAGGCAAAGAGACTCATTTAGTATACGAGGTGGCACAACGACTTCTGAAAAAGAACAAAAGGCTATTCAAGAAACATTATTGGCTTGCGATCAACTGCAAAAGACAGATTTGAAGAAATGGAAATTTAAACTTGAAACCATTTCTTTAATAGAAAAAATCTCTTCTATTTACCATCCTAATTCTCCGGTCTCAATAGAACAAGCTCGGTTAGGAGATATTCTGGAAGTATTGCAAGAGGCAAATCAAAAAATTCTACACATTATTCATTTGCCCCGAATTGATTATGTAACGCGTTTTAGGCTAATTCAGGTTTTAGAGAGTTTTATAACGTCTTCCGCTGAAAAAAATCAAGTTAAGCAAAATACTTCAGAAATAAAAAACCTCCTACTTAGACCACTATTTAGAAAGCTTCAAATAGTGGTGGTCCGATCTCTCCTGGTGCAGTGGTTGTTGTTGGTGGGTGAAGCGTCACTTAAGGTTTACGGCGATAATTCAAAAGATGAAGATGTGGAGGCCGAAGAAATTCTTGCCGGATGGGACTGTCTGCATGATGAAGTGGAGGCACCTCTTTCTGAGAATGTGCAACAGATTACAGAGTCTATGAAAAAAGAAATTCTTTTCTCCACGGCATCAATTTCCTGGAAGAAGGCAGGGGAAAATTATTTTAGTTTGGTAGACCAAATCGCCAGACATTACCATTCTGAATCTACCTTCCCAATTTATGAAGTGCGTGTTTTTGACTTGCTTAAATCTGTTTCCGACTTTTTGGAAGGAATAGGGCGATTGACCCAGAAGCCGGTGCTGAGTAAAATTTTAAAAATTCGAATCACTCAATTAACACAAGCGAAAACAATGGCCCTTCCTCTAGGAGAGTATAGAATTTTTGATTGGATGAGCAGGTACCAGGTTGGTCGCATTGCAAAATGGTCTCATACTTTGTATAGAACTTTACAGAAAAAGCAGCCAGGAATCCTTTTCCGCGATGTGGTGTTTGGTATTGTTAAAGAGGGGGGTAAACGCTGGTTGGTTTTATATCTCCACGGAAAAATTGCAGCCGAAGCAAATAAGCTTTATAGCCGTTGACCGGGATTGTTAAATCCTTTTTTACTTGTGCAGTAGGTAGGAAACACGGACACCGCTTGTATAAACATCGACCCAGTGGGAGGATTTTTTCTGCTCAGGGGTTAGTAGATCGTGGTAAGTACACGGCCGGGTTTCGTAGTCAGACCAATCTAGTTTCTTATAATCTGCACCTAGGGATTGAAACCAGATTTCGAGGAGTTCTTCACTCGGTAGTGTGATAATGCCGAGGTTTTTACTTTTGTAGTCAAAAGAATGCGGCAGGGTATAGTCTTTTTTTTCGGATTGCGTCAATGCCGTAAGCAGTATCGGCAGTTTAAGAGTATCATCATTTATATTTTTATAAACCTGGGGAGCATCTTTTCCCTGGATAGCAGCATAGCCGGCTGTAAAAGTATCGAGTATCACTGTTTCTCTTGCTGCCTTTAGCATGAGTTTGAGCAATCGATAAGGTTCGGTCGTGTAATACAACATTCCCAGACAGAGCACCGTATCAAAACTTTTCTCTTCTACGCTTTCCAAGTATTGCATGGCATCGCAGACTTGCATGGAATAACTTTCCTTCGAAACGTTCAGCTCCTGAAATAAATTCTTTCCGAGTACAATCATTTTTTCTTCTGAATCTATTCCATGAATAAAATCTGCACCGGATTTAAGGGCCGCATAGGCAAAGGTCCCCATATGGGATCCGACATCTAGAATTTTTTTCCCCTTGATGAACTTCTGATTTTGAGTGAGCAGTACCTCGAGTCTCGCATTCAGGCATTCCGAATGATAGGGAATCGCCCATCGACTTTTGCGGGTGTCATGAGCCAGGAAAGGAGAGTCTTCAGGAATGAGAGGATTTTTCATTGAAAATAATTATAGGGTGGAGCGGGTTTTTCTAAAATTTAAATTATTAATCTAATCGACCGGTTGGTATTGCATATTACGGCGCTGCGGAGTGAAGCCGCCGTCGGTGATCAGCCTTTTAATTTCTTCTTCATCCAGGCAGTAGACCGTGCCCGCCGCGGCTACCACGTTTTCTTCCATCATCGTGCTTCCCATATCATTGGCCCCATAGTAAAGAGAGACCTGACCGATTTTGGGTCCCTGTGTTACCCAGGAAGATTGCAGGTTATCGAAGTTATCGAGAAAAATTCTGCTGATGGCTAGGGTCTTCAGGTATTCGAAACCACTCACTGCTGTTTTGATTCCTGTCTGACCCTGTAACTCGGTGTTGCCGGGCTGGAATCCCCAGGTAATGAAAGCGGTGAAGCCACCGGTTTTATCCTGCAGCTGGCGCAGTCGATTTAAGTGTTCGATACGTTCCTCTAGGGTTTCAACATGCCCAAACATCATGGTCGCGGTGGTTGGGATGTCCAATCCGTGTGCCTGTTCCATGACATCGAGCCACTCATCGCTGCTGCATTTTTTCGGACTGATGATTTGTCGTACACGATCCACAAGAATTTCCGCTCCGCCACCGGGTATGGAATCGAGTCCTGCAGCTTTCATCCTTTTTAAAGTTTCATTCAAGGATATTTTAGAAATCCGGCTGGTATGAAGAATTTCAGAGGGGGATAGGGCGTGAAGATGAATATCGTACCTGGCTTTAATGTTTTTGAACAGGTTTTCAAAGTAATCGATTTTCAGGTTGTTGTTGTGTCCACCCTGAAGCAGTATTTGTCGTCCGCCAACGTCCAGGGTCTCCTCGATTTTTTTTCCAATGGTCTCAAAGGGAAGGACATAGGCGTCCTGATCCGGTTCCTTTCGATAAAAAGCGCAGAATGAGCAGTCGGTAACGCAGATATTGGTGTAGTTGATATTGCGGTCTACGATATAGGTTACGGTTTTATTTTCCTTGAGCTTTTTTCGAGTCAACCTCGATGCCACGTTTCCGAGCAGTAGGATATCTGTTGTGGCAAACAGCTTCACTGCTTCGGAAGGTTCGATACGTGCCCCTTGCAGGGCCTTTTCAAGGATCGGT
>CAZMBO010000061.1:4934-10487 GCA_964564655.1 uncultured Nitrospina sp.
GCGCCAAAACCCGTTACTGTCAGACCATCGATTCCCATATCTGTCATTTTTTCTTCCTCGGTGACAAGGAAAATATGGTATCCGAACTTACTTTTTATCGGGCCTTGAACTTCTCCCACGGGTGCTTTCATGGCCGCTTTTTCAAGCTCAGGTGCAGCAGTATTGAATTCGAGTAGGCCTAAATCTCCGCCCTTGTTTCGGGTTCCGCAGGCACTGTATTTTTTTGCCATCTTCGCAAACATTTTATAAAGCATATCCTTGTTGTCTTTATATTCATCGTCCGTTAGATGATCTAGCAAAACATTTGCGAGTTCTTCAGTAGATAAAACGATGTGACTGACTCGAATAGATCTTATTGACATATTGTCATCCTCGTCCTGATGGTGTGGAATGATTTTATACCCAAATTATACGGGAACTGACGATGAAAAAGAAGAAAATTAAGGTTTGTAGTAGTCTTCAATAGCCTCTAGAAGAGCTGGGACGGTATATTCTTTGGGAAGGATATCGACGGTAAGCCCGGCATCTTTTGCGGTTTCGGCAGTGATGGGACCTATGCAGGCAATGCGGGTTTTCTTTATTTCCTTAAGCAGGCTTTTCCCGGTCAATTCCAGAAAATTTTTGACGGTAGATGAAGAGGTGAAAGTCAGGACATCGATGTCTCCGGATTGCAGCCTCTTTAAAAATGCATCGGATTTAGGTTTCGGCAAGACAGTCTGGTAAGCTGGAGCAATATCAACTTTTGCTCCCATGTCCCGAAGTGTTTTGGGTAGTACTTCCCGGGCGACGGCGGCACGGGGAACCAGGAAGCGTTGGCCGCTGATTTTTTCTTTGCCTATGCTTTCAATAAGAGATTCAGCGACAAAATCTTCTGGAACAACGTCTACGCAAACTCCCAAGTCACTTACTGCTTCAGCAGTTTTAGGTCCAATGGTATAGACTCGCAGGTTTTTTAAATTGCGAATGTCTTGTTGGATTTCTTTGAGTCGTTGGAAAAAAAATCGTACCCCATTTACACTGGTAAAGATAAGACCATCATAACGGGAAATATTATTCAATGCCTCATCAAGTGTTGCCCAGTCATCCGGTGCAACGGTTTCAATAACAGGAAAGAAAACTGGTTCGGCTCCAAGTTCACGCAACCGCTCAATCATGCTTTCTGCCTGGTCTCCTTTTCTCGTTACCACGATGCTTTTTCCGAATAGAGGTAAATGCTCGTACCATTCTATTTCGGGTTTCAGGTTGACGACTTCGCCGATGATGGTTAAGGCTGGAGGTAAAATTTTATCTTTCGAAGCCTTTTCTAAAATAGTAGACAAGGTCCCTTTCCATGTTTTCTGTCGTGCGGTGGTTCCCCATTGGATGACGGCAATCGGGGTATCGGGGCTTTTGCCAAACTGCATGAGTTTTTCAACGATCAATGGGAGTTTGCGGGCACCCATAAGAAATACCAGAGTGCCGGACCGGGAAGCTATTTTTTCCCAGTCGATGTGAATGTCACCTTGGTGTTTTTCATTGCTTCCTGTAATGATAGAAAGCGTGGAAGAGAGATGGCGATGTGTCAACGGTATGCCGGCATAGGCCGCGACCCCGGTTACGGATGTGATACCGGGTACCACAAGAAAAGGAATATTGGATTTCTTGGCAGCTTGAATTTCTTCGCCACCGCGTCCGAAAATAAACGGGTCCCCCCCCTTGAGTCGGACGACAACTTTTCCTTCCCTGGCTTTTTCAATCAAAAGCGAGTTTATTTTTTCCTGCTCCAGGCTGGCAATACCTTCTTTTTTTCCAACATAAAGGACTTCTGTTTCCTTTTGAGCAAAACGTAATAGGTCTTCGTTAACTAAATGGTCATAAAAGATGACCTCAGCTTTTTGCAACCAGTGCTTCCCTTGGAGAGTTAAAAGCCCCGCGTCCCCCGGCCCGGCACCGATGAGAATAATTTTTCCTTGTTTATTTTTCGAGTTATTCATTTGGTGAATAAAGGTGATTAGCAATATTTGCAAAATCGGACATAGACAGGGTTTCCCCCCGTCGAGAAAGGTCGATGCCCGCAAGTCGAGTTTGTCCTTGTTCGTAAGTAAAGTGTTTTTCCCAGAATTTTAAATTATTTTTTAACATTTTTCGTTTATGAAAAAAAGCGGCATTAATTATTTTAAAAAATAATTGCGGATCTTCAACCTGAACTTTAGGCTGAGGTAAAGGTTCCAGTGAAAAGAGTGAAGAATCTATTTTAGGTTTTGGCGAAAAAGCTGTGTTGGGTATTTCTAATAATCGTTCGACTTTGCAGTGGTACTGCACAAAAACTGATAAGGAACTATACTCCTTGTTACCCGGTTTAGCAGTCAGTCGATCGACAACTTCTTTTTGCATCATCAGGGTCATGGTTTGAATCCGACTGCCAAAGTGGATCAATTGTTTCATTATATGGGTGGCCGCATAATAAGGAAGATTGGATACAACCTTGAACCCGGATTTTATTGAAGAGTAATCAAATTTTGCGGCATCTCCTTCTATTATTCTGAATGTTGGATTGTTTTTGCCAAACCGACTTTCCATTTCTCGGCATAACTTAGGGTCAAGTTCTATTACGGTCAGTGAACGGATCATCGAGATGAGTCGTTGAGTGAGGACGCCTTTCCCCGGTCCGATTTCGACTATATTGTCCTCGGGCTGAATATTTGCCAAATCGATAATCTTTTGTGTAATTTCAGGATCAACAAGAAAATTTTGCCCGAGAGGCCTTTTTCTCATTGCATGGAAAGGCTAGATTGAGACAATCGGCCCGCAGTCTTCAACGCCAATTTAAGATTTTCAGCAGAGGCTTTATTTCGTCCCACTATATCGAAGGCTGTGCCGTGATCTACTGAGGTTCGTAAAATAGGCAAGCCTAGAGTTATATTTACACCCATGCCGTTCATTTTTACAGGGATCATACCCTGATCGTGATACATGCAGATTATCGCATCGTATTTTTCTGATACAGCTCTTGCGAACAAAGCATCTGCTGGATGAGGGCCGCTTGCTTGGATGCCTTCTTTCTGAGCTGCCTTCAATGCGGGAAGAATGAATTCTGTTTCTTCCTGACCAAAAATACCTCCATCCCCAGAATGCGGGTTGAGTCCTACAACCGCTATGCGAGGAATTTCTGTAACATGTTTTTGGAGCCAATCGTGAGTTAGCCGAATGGTTTGTAAAACTTTTTCTTCAGAAATTTGTGATTTGACCTGGTCTAGCGGAAGATGCGTCGTCACTAGGACCACACGTAAAGAACTGCCTTCCATCATCAGCGTGGGTTCTTTAGAATTTGTAAGATGGCCTAATAGCTCGGTATGCCCTGGAAAGGGGTGACCGGCCAGATGTAGACTTTTTTTATTGATGGGGCAGGTGACGATAGCTGCCACCTCATCTTTGAGGACTAACGCGACTGCTTTTTGGATAGCTTCATAACTAGCCTTGCCGCTCTCTGCTGAGGGTTTCCCCATAGGAAGTGTTTCGGAAACATTATTGAGGTCAATGACGTCAATGGTGTAAGGCTGGTACCAACCTTTGTCGGGTGATTCGATTGGATGGATTAAAATCTCGGGGGCAATTTGTTGGGCTGTTTTTTCCAGTGTTTTGGCATCGCCAATTACCAGAATCCGAGTGTTGATCGTCAAGATTTCGTCTTGAAATGCTTTAACAATTATTTCGGGCCCGATTCCTGCCGGATCTCCCAGTGTTAGGGCAATGGTGGGTGAAGCTTCCATTTTTTGTTCTTTACGCTAAGTCAGTCTGATATTTAATAATCAAAGTGAATTTTTTTGATTAAAAAACTTTCCCGCTACCGAACCCAAAGAGCGAGTATAGAGTCCAAACAATTTTGGAGAGGTCTTTATTTTCTAAGTTCGTGAATTTTCCCAGACGACTTGGACCTTTTCCCAATAGGCCTTGGGCTAGCATCGAGTATTTTCTTGTCGACATTTCTTTCATACTCTTTGAAGTTATCAATGAACTGGTTTGCCAGTTCATCGGCTTTTTCGTCATAAGCCTCAGGGTTTTTCCAAGTATTTCTGGGGAATAGGCACTCTTTCGGAACCCCTTTGACAGCAATTGGAATTTGAATCCCAAATACCGGATCGGTTTCAGTTTCAACCTTATCCAACTGACCATCCAAAATGGCCTTGATCATAGCTCTTGTGTATTTAATTTCGATCCTTTTCCCCACACCATAAGCACCACCCGTCCAGCCTGTATTGACCAACCAACAGGAGACCTGATGCTTGGCAATTTTTTCGCCCAGCATGTCTGCGTAGACAGAAGGGTGCAGTGACATGAACGGGGCCCCGAAACAAGTACTAAAAATAGCGGTCGGTTCACGACTCATGCCCTTTTCGGTGCCTGCAACTTTGGCGGTATAGCCCGAAATAAAATGATACATGGCTTGTTCGGGTGTCAACTTTGATACCGGGGGCATGACTCCATATGCATCACAAGTGAGCATGATCACGTTATCGGGATGTTCTCCCATCCCTTTCAGAACGGCATTGTTAATATGTTTGATGGGGTAACTAGCACGTGTGTTTTCGGTCAGGCTGGCATCATCAAGATCAAGCCTTCTGTCCTCTTTTAAAACTACGTTTTCAAGTAGGGTACCGAATCGGCGGGTGCATTCATAGATTTCTGGTTCTGATTTTTTCGAGAGTCGAATTACCTTCGCGTAACAGCCGCCTTCAAAATTAAATACGCCGCGATCACTCCATCCATGCTCGTCATCGCCGATGAGCTTTCTTTGCGGATCGGCCGATAGAGTGGTTTTACCGGTCCCTGAAAGACCAAAAAATATTGCAGAATCGCCTTTTTTGCCAATATTTGCGGAACAATGCATAGATAAAACCGACTGCTTTTGTGGTAATAGGTAATTTAAAATAGAGAAGACGGATTTCTTAATTTCCCCTGCGTAACTCGTACCACCTATAAGAACCAACTGTTTGCCAAAGTCGACAATAACAAATACTTCTGAATTGGTTCCATCAATTGCAGGCACAGCCTTGAAATCAGGTACATGTATGATAGTAAATGCGGGATCGTGATTTTCCAGTTTTGCCATATCGTTGATCTGGATAAACATGTTGCGCGCAAATAGATTGTGCCACGCGTGTTCGGTAATAACACGGATATGAGTTTGGTGATTGGGGTCGCAGCCAGCGCAACAATCCTGAACATAAACTTCCTTGCCTTGCAAATAAGCCAAAACACGCGAGTAGAGAGCTTCAAATCGCTCAACACTAATAGGACGATTTACTTTTCCCCACCAGATATTTTCCTCACTGGAAGGTTCCTTAACGATAAACTTATCATTAGGGGCTCTGCCCGTATGTTCCCCTGTCGTTATACAAACTGGGCCAAGGTGTGATAATTGGCCTTCTTTATTGGCTATAATGCGCTCGTAAAGCTCAGGGGTTGACAAATTCCAATGTATTTTTTTTAAGTTTTTGAGACCATGGGTTTCCAAACCTACTTTATGCTTCAAAACGTTTTGCGGCATGGACAAGATTCCTTTATGATAGGGCG
>CAZMBO010000062.1:0-10392 GCA_964564655.1 uncultured Nitrospina sp.
CCTGTGGCTCCGGCGACAGGAGCTTTAATAGAAACTCGCCCTATTTTGACCGATGCTATTTTTACAGGAAGGATTGCAAAAGCTTATCGAATTGCAGCCGAAATTCCCAAGGTACTTGACAGTCTGTTTTGTTACTGCTACTGCAAAAAAAAACATAACCATAAAACATTATTGACTTGCTATACTAACAAGCATGCTTCTAAATGCGATATTTGTCTGAACGAAGTGTTTTACGCTTATGATTTATATAATCAGGGCAAAACTCTTGACGAGATTGTTATCGCTGTAGATAAAAAATTCTATCGACCCTATCGCAAAGCTTAGCCCTTACAAAACCCTCGGAATATAAAAGTTAATGGAAAACGTATCTCAAGATAAACCGATCAGCATCTACATTCCCTATACCTTTCTAGTGGCAGCACTTTTATCGGTATTTGTTGTATCGCTAAATAAAGTAGAGCTGCAGCCCTATGAGACGGAGTATCCAGCAGAAGCTTTTATATCACCCGAATTTGAACTACCAACTTTGGCAGGTGGAAAAGTAAAACTTTCAGAATACCGGGGAAAAGTTGTATTTATAAATTTTTGGGCCACCTGGTGTGGCACGTGTGAAGTCGAAATGCCTTCCATGGAAAAACTGTATCAAAAGTTCAAGGATCATGGGTTCGAAATGCTCACCATAAGCGTTGATAAAGATCAGACCCTGATCGAACCGTTTATGAAAAAATTCAACCTGACCTTTCCTGTATTGTTGGATCCAGAAAGTATAGTTGCGAAAAAGGTTTATAAAACTACAGGTGTGCCGGAAACATTTATTGTAGATCGCGAAGGACTTATCCGGCATAAAGCCATTGGTCCAAGAGACTGGGCTAACGACGAAACGCTGGAGGCCTTCACACAATTAGTATTGGGAAGCTGATCATGAGAAAATACACATTGTTCATAACAGTTATCTTTATCTTCATCGCCCAAAATGCAGTGGCCCATAGCGATCACAAAAAAAAACCGACTTCAATCGTCGTGGCAGAAGAACCATCCTCAATTGACCCCATGTATGCGACTCAAAAAGAGGAGTCCGATCCTTTGGGGAATTCAGATTTGTTCTCACCTAGCGATCTTTTCATGGATGGGGAAATCGTCCCCGCTGATCCTATTATAAATACAGACATGAAAATGGAAGGCAGCCACAATAAGCATGATGACCACAATATGCCAAAAGTTGTATCGGCTAAACATAAAATTGTAGAGACATCAGCCAAAGACTATGGAATAGCTGCAGGTATCACCCTATTCGCAGGACTTATTTTTGCAGGACTGACTTTCATAAAACCGAGGGAATGACAGCATGGCCAACGGACTTACAAAAATCTTGGAAGACCGTCTAGGCATACACCTACTCGATTACGACATCCCCGAGCACTCAAATTCCATAAAATACTCCCTTGGAGGAATGACATTATCAGCCTTTGGCATTCTGGTAGTAAGCGGTATTTTACTGGCTCAATTTTTCATCCCGGATCCCGAGCGCGCCAATCGAAGCCTGCATTACTTAGTCGATCAAGTGTATCTGGGTTGGTACCTTCGCGGTATTCACTTCTGGGCGGGGGAAGTATTGACCGTAACCATGATACTCCATGCCATCCGGGTTTTCTTCACTGCTTCCTATAAAAATCCGCGCGAGATCAACTGGCTCATCGGAATCGGAATAATGGTGATGATGGTCACACTGCTATTCACCGGCACAGTTTTAAAATGGGATCAGGAAGCTTATGAGGCGTTGGCGCATTTCCTCTGGGTTGCCGAGAAAATGGGACCTTTTGGCCTGCCTCTCACCGAAGCTTTTGCTCAGGGGGTTCCTTTATTGAATAGGATTTATATGGCACATATTTCCTTATTACCTATCATCGTGATTTTGATGATCGGATTACATTTATTTTATGTTAAATACCACAAGCTATCGCAATTGCCAGATGCTACAAAGCCCGCTAAAAATATTCCATTTACTCAACATATGTCCTATTTGAGAAGAGCCGGTTCTGGGATCTTATTCCTAATCTGTCTGCTTGCACTTACCATTGCACCTCCCTTGGGAGAAGAACCGGTACTCGGCCTCGAAGTCACCAAACCACCCTGGCAATTTGTATGGATCTACGCCTTGGAAAATCTATGGGTACCTTCTTTAATTGTAGCCCCGCCTATAATTATAGGGTTTTTGCTAGCTATTCCCATAGTCGACCAATCAAAAGAGCGCTACTGGAGAAAGCGTCCTCTGGCGATGGCAATTTTGATTGGTTTTATCACACTTTTTATGGCTCTCATTATCTGGGGCACCGTTACCACCATGACCCACTCCATGTAGACTTTAGCAGAGGTGGCTGTTATTCAAAAAATCTTACCTCCAACATTAGATACCCTTCTTACTTATAGTTTTACTTAATTATGAAAATACAAATCGAAATTCTAACAAAAAATGATTGCTGCCTTTGCGAAGACGCAAAAATTGTTATTGAAAAAGTCCTGCCCGACTTTCCTGCTTCTCTTAAAACAACAAATATCGAACTCGATCCTGATCTTTTCGAAATTTATAAAGAACGTATACCCGTTGTACGGCTCAATGGTGAAGATTGCTTCGTTTATAAGGTGCATGAAATCACTTTACGAAAAAAACTAGAAAAACTAATTTAAATATTCCACCGTACCTTGTTGTACTAAGTTGATATGGAGAATAGAAATGGTAGAAAAGATTGCATTAACTGCGCAGGAATTAGAAGAAAAATTAAAAGAAATGGCTCCCGAATGGAAAACCGGAGAGAACGATAAAGGCGTTCCTTTTATTCAGCGTGTGCATCATGCTTCAAAATTTATGGAAGGAATTGATTTTGTCGGCAAAGTCGCAAAAGCCGCAGAAGAAAACAATCATCACCCGGATATCATCATAAACTACAAACGAATTTCCATCCGGTATTGGACGCATACTGCCAGCGGCGTGACCCTCGCTGACGTACAAATGGCGCAAAAAATTGATCTGTTATTTTAACATCCTTAAATTTCAGCCTGCATAATATCATCAAGGGTTTGACGTTTTCGGGTTAATGTGCATTGATCTCCATCAACAATTACTTCTGGGATGAGGGGTTGCGAATTGTAGTTGGAAGCCATGACATGTCCATAAGCCCCTGCTCCACCAATCACAATACAATCACCCGGCTTAGGCATAGCCAGTTTACGTGGAACAGGTTCTTCATTTTTTTGTGTAAGCACATCTCCTGATTCGCATACAGGACCAGCAACAATTAGGTCTTTTTCTGGCCCCAGGTTTTCGCCATCAAACCAGATAGGATGAAACGAACCATAAGCCATCGGTCGAATCAAATGACAAAAACCAACATTAGTCAAAACATAGTCAATGCGCTTTCCTTCTTCATCGAAAGTATGATTCAATGAACGCACTTCTCCGATCAGGTAACCGCAACCTGCCACGAAGCGCCTTCCAGGCTCAATTTCACAAACCACTTCCCTACAAAAATGTTCTTTTAAAACTTTAGCACGTTCATCAATAATGGATTTGTAGCCAGAAATATCTTCCTGCGGTTGATCTGGATCATATTGATAAGGCAATCCCCCACCAAAATTAACTTTTTCCACGTCTGGGAATTCTTTGGCAAAATCCACCAACCTACCTGTAATGCGTTTGAGATGTTGCATGTCGCCACCGGAACCGATGTGTATATGGACTCCTGACAAAGTAAGATCATATTCCTTCAATATCTGCTTAACCTCATCAAGGTTTTGGTACCATATTCCGTGCTTGCTGTAAGGCCCACCGGTATTGGTCTTTTTGGAATGCCCTGCCCCTTCACCAGGATTAATTCGAATAGAGATTTTTGGAGAACCCGCGCCTTGCTTTTTTAAAGCCTGACCGTATTCCTCAACCATCCCCAGAGTACCGCAGTTACAATAAATATTATTTTCGAGACAATAATTAACATCAGCAGCATTAAAAAAAACATCGCTGGTAAAACAAATATCCTCAGCCTTATAACCCGCGCGAATTGCACGTTGAACCTCATAAACACTCACTGCATCGATCTTGATTCCATTCGCTAGCATCTCTTGCAGAATTCTAACATTAGAAGAGGCTTTCATGGCGTAACGTGTCACAGGTGATAGCTTTTTTATTTCATTGATTGATTGGCGCAGAGTTTCCAAGCTGTACACATAAACAGGGGTGCCAAACTGAAGGGCAATTTCCCGCACCTCGACTTTTTCAATTTTCATTTTTTATCTCTAATTGGTATGGCTGATTCAATGGAACAATGCAGAATTTATAGCATAGTTTCGGAATTCAAAAAACGGTTTGTTTATAATTAACCTTTCATAAGCAATGAGGCAATTAACTATAAAGCTATTTCTTGAAGAAACGGTAAATAAATTTTAAAATACTTAAATCATATCGAAAGATTAGCATTAACCTTTTAGCTGCCTTCCTCTTTATAAGGTGGGCAACTAAATTTTTCAAAGAGAATAACTCTGCCATGCCGAAGTGGACCATTGAAGAAGCTCGCGAACATTACAATATTAACGGCTGGGGTGCGGGATATTTCGATATAAACTCCAAAGGTAATATCGTTGTCCGTTCCAATCGTAAAAGCCAGCATGACATAGACCTCAAGGAATTGGTTGATGACATTCAGGCGAAAGGGTACTCGTTGCCCGTCCTCATTCGTTTTTCAGATATTCTGAAAGCAAGCATCGCCAACCTTGCCAGTTCGTTCAGTAAAGCTATTAGAGAGTATGAATATAACGGCCAATACCACGGAGTCTACCCCATTAAGGTAAACCAACAGCGGCAGGTAGTGGAAGAAATCGTGAAATTTGGGCAACCTTACAACATAGGCCTTGAAGCAGGATCCAAACCCGAATTGCACGCCATTCTTGCCATCCTCGATAATCCAGAAGCCCTACTCGTTTGCAATGGGTACAAAGATGAGGCTTTTATTCGACTGGCCTTAATGAGTCAGAAACTGGGGAAAAAAGTTTTTATTGTCGTAGAAAAATTGGACGAGTTAACTCTTATAGAAAAAGTAGCTAAAGAACTAGGAGTGAAACCCAATATAGGACTGCGCATCAAGCTCTTAAGCACCGGTCAGGGGCGCTGGTCTTCTTCAGCAGGAGAGTATTCAAAATTCGGATTGAATTCAATCGAATTGATGGAAGCCCTGAAAATATCCAAGGAAAAAAATATTCTCGATAGTATCAAGTTAATCCATTTCCATTTAGGTAGCCAGATCACCAATATTCGTCGTATCAAAAATAGTTTGCAGGAAGTGGGACGGTTTTATTCAGAATTGATGCGATTCGGATGTGGTATTGAGTATATTGATGTCGGCGGCGGTTTGGGAGTTGATTACGATGGCTCCCGTTCCACATTTGCATCCAGCACTAATTATACCGTACAGGAATATGCTAATGATGTCGTCTATCACCTGTTAGAAATTTGCAACAAAGAAAAGCTGCCGCATCCGAACATCATTTCCGAATCGGGACGAGCCATGACCGCCCACCACTCTATACTTGTAGTCAACGTGCTAGGTGTCACAAGCTTTCCCGAATGGAGCGATAAGATTAAAATTGATGAAGATGCTCCAGAAGTTGTAAAAGAAATTTTCCATGTTCTCGACTCCACTTCAAATAAGAATTTAAACGAATCCTGGCACGATGCCGTGCACTTAAAAGATGAAGCGCAAAACCAGTTTCTCATGGGAATGATCTCCCTTGAAAGTCGAGCTATGTCGGAAAAAATTTTCTGGGGAATCTGTCGTAAAATTGAAAAGCTGGGTACACGACTAAAATTTATGCCCGATGAAATTCGTAGTTTAAAAACTCGACTTGCAGACAAGTATTTCTGTAATTTTTCAATTTTCCAATCCGTACCTGACTCTTGGGCCATTGATCAAGTATTTCCAGTTGTTCCTCTTTATCGATTGAATGAAGAACCTACTCGAGAGGCAACCCTTGAAGACATTACCTGCGATTCAGACGGCAGGATAGACACTTTTATCGGAACCAACCGTGGAACCGAAAATACTCTTCGTGTCCACGAATTAGAATCTGGAGAAACCTATCCTCTAGGTATTTTTCTAACAGGAGCTTATCAAGAAATCCTTGGCGATCTTCACAATCTATTCGGAGATACAAATACTATTCATGTTTCTTTGAATGAAGATGGTTCTCTTAAATATGAACAGATCATCGAAGGGGAAGATGTAACAGACGTGCTAGACTATGTCCAGTTCTCGGCTGATGAACTCGCAGGACGCATAGATGGATTCCTCATCGGTTGTGTGCAACGTGAGGTCGTTACACAAAAAGAAGCCGATGAATTTTTGAGCCTATACAAATCAGGTCTTAGTGGTTACACTTATTTGGTAGACCCCGGTAAGCCTCAAAAAAAATAATCCCCATCAATCACTAGACACTTTCAAGTTTCTGATTTTCTGTATCCGTTCTTTATTAGTTGGATGAGTTGAAAAATAACTGGCTTTTTCAGGCGTATCTCCTGATTTTTTTTGAAGCACATTTAAAAGTTGAAGATAGTATTTGGTTGAAAATCCGGCTTTGTTTAAGTATTCAACCCCCTTCTTATCCGCTTCCAGCTCTTGGGTACGAGAAAACCCACTTACTAATGCTGGTTTGACTACATACTCGCTATAACCAGCACCGGGAACAAAAATATTCAGCACGGAAAATCCAATTGATGTCAGAATGGAAACCCCTAGTTTAGTGTAATAATGCCCCGACTTTAAATGGGCAATTTCATGAGCTGCTACGGCAACCCGTTGCTCCTTCGTCAGTTCGTGTAGAAAATTTACGGTAATGTTTACTTTATTTCCGGTAGTCACCCAGGCATTTGAAAAATCCGCACGATGTACCACCGCAACGAATTCTTCTTCAGGAAAATTTGCTAAAGCAATCGTATCCACCGCAGTTTTCCACAAAAATTTATCATTAGTGCATGTTGCACAACCTTTTTCACGAGCCGATTGACACCCGGCCAGCAAGAAGATTATCAGAAAAAGTATGAAAGTTTTTTTCATCTATAAACTAGAGCAATTGAAGGCATTACACTTTGCCTTTTTGCAAAACGTCTACCATTTCTTGGTGTACAAGCCCGTTGCTTACAAGAAGTTCTTGATCATAAATATCGGTTGGACTGCCATCAAACTTACTGGCCTTGCCACCAGCTTCTAGAACAATCAGGAGTCCCGCGGCCACATCCCAGGGGTGAAGCATTCTTTCCCAGAATCCTTCAAAACGGCCCATTGCAGTATAAACCAGGTCCATGGCAGCAGAACCAGGTCGTCGTACCGCTTGACAAGCTTTCATGAAATTGCAGAAATTATCAAGATTATCTTTTTCCGACTTCACCACGCGTGGCGCAAAGCCTGTAACAAGCAAACTTTTTTTCAGTGTGGAAATGGTTGATACGTGGATGGGATTACCGTTTAGAATTGCGCCCTGACCTTTTTCGGCAACAAATAATTCATCAAGGCAGGGATTATATATGACACCAACTTTAACCTCACCTTCTTGCTCTAATGCAATTGAAACACAATAGCAAGGGTAACCATGGGAATAGTTCAGCGTTCCATCTAGCGGGTCTATGATCCATTTACTGGTTGAGTCACTTCCCTCGGCATTTCCTGACTCCTCGGCGAGAATATCGTGGCCGGGAAAAGTTTTTTTGATGCGGGCGATGATCGCTTTTTCAGCAAGATTGTCGACTTCTGTCACCGGGTCATAAAAATCCTTGAAAGAAACTTTGCCAATATCGTCAACACGCTCGCGAAGAATCTTGCCGGCTTGCAGTGCAGCTTCCACTGCAACTATTATCTCCTGGCTCATTCAAGCCACCCACCGCCAATAACACAATCTTCCTGGTAAAAAACAGCAGACTGGCCTGGTGCAATTGATAATTGAGGTTGGTCAAACTCCACAATAACACGGGAACTATCTAATTTTTTGATCGTTGCTGGTACGCCTTGATGGCGATACCGAATCTGCACATCGGCACGGGTAATGTCTTCAACATCTAAACACCAGTTGATTTGAGACACAAAACAGTTTGCGCGTTCTAATTCTTTTTTAGTCCCGGCAGTTATACGGTTATTCACTGGGTCAATATGGGTTACGAAATGTGGTTCCTTGAGCCCGCCCAGATTTAAGCCTTTTCTCTGACCGATCGTAAAAGCCGGGTAGCCCCCGTGCTTGCCTAACACCTCGCCTTTAGAGTTAACAATATCTCCCTGCTGGAATGCATAATCGTCCAATTGCTTTGCGATAAACTTTGGGTAGTCATTGTCAGGAATAAAACAAATTTCATGGGACTCAGCTTTCTCTGCCACATTCAACCCTAATTGCCGTGCCCGATCACGCACTTCGTTTTTATCCATATCTCCCAATGGAAACTCCAGACGCGAAAGTTGATCCTGCGACAAATTGAAAAGGAAGTAACTCTGGTCTTTCCAGCGGTCTCGTCCTCGACGCACCAGAAACTTACCACTTGAATGTCTGACGATTGAAGCGTAATGCCCTGTCGCCACTCGTTTTACCCCAAACGATTCAGCTTTCTGAATCATTTCCTCGAATTTTAATTTTTGGTTGCACAGCGTGCAAGGAATGGGTGTGCGCGCTTGCATGTATTCGGAAATAAAATAGTCGACCACCTCTTCCTTAAATTTTTTTTCCATATTAAGGATATAATAAGGGATGCCAATTTTTTCGGCGACGCGACGCGCATCAGAAAGGTCGTCTAGTGAACAGCAAGTACCAAAACGATTATCCGATTCGGAATAGTTCCACAGCTGTAACGAGATACCAACAGCTTGATAGCCCTTCTCTTTTATAATGGATGCCGCAACAGAACTATCAACACCACCGCTCATAGCTATTGCTATTTTTTCTAGATTTTTCATAGCTCTATCTTAAAAAACGACAGACAAGAGTCACCGAGACGCCTGTCTTTAAAAGTTTTCAGTTTACCATACCTTTCCTGCAGTCCTGTCTTATGGAAATGCTCAACAATGACCCAGGCATCTTCTTTCAATATAGCCGAATCGGATAATTTGGAGAGACAAGGCCCGTAAAGGTTTTTGGAAAATGGGGGATCTACATAGATAAGGTCAAAAACCATGCCCTTGCCTCTCAATGTTGATAATGAATCCAGCGAATCCGACTTTATAAGTTCCCATCGCTCTGTTTGATTTTCAACGGTCAGTCGGCACTTTTCCAGGTTGCGGGTAATCAGGGATTGAGCTTGAGAATTCTGTTCAACAAATACTACCTGTTCTGCACCGCGACTGAGGGCCTCAATGCCTATCGACCCTGTTCCAGCAAACAGATCGAGAAAAGATATTCCTGTCAGATCAGGTCCAACCTGATTGAATAATGACTCTTTCACCTGATCTAATGTTGGACGGATCTCTGCATTACCTAAATCTACCAGGCGGGTTCCACGTGCAGAACCGGAAATAACTCTCATTTAAAAAGTTTCCTTATAATAAACAAGCCAATCCATCTTGACATGGAAATTTAATAAAATTATTATAAATCAAGACCCAAGGGAATTAATATTCGGGTATCGTCTAACGGTAGGACGTCAGATTCTGGTTCTGAATGTTGGGGTTCGAATCCCTGTACCCGAGCCAATTCTCCGGGCCATGCCTGATGGAAGTACGATCAAAATCTATTGCAATTTATCAGGGGAGGCGCTCCCCATTTTTTTGAGGAATTATGAACATATACCGAAATCCTTTTTTCGTTGGCCTTTGTGCTCCTCTTTATCAGTTGGTCGCCACTATTGCGATTACCAACGATTTTTTGATGGCGGCCATTTTCATCATGTTTACTCTCGGCCTAATAGGTGCTTATGTCAGCGACTTCCCTTTGCTACCAACACTATATATGAATGAGGTTGCTCATAAAACCTCTGTTTCTTCCTTAATGGGAATGTTGCTGGGTCTAATGCTGTTCCTGGGCTTCGGTGCAGGTGGGAACGAAGGCAGTGACGGAGGAATGATCTCTGCCGGTGGCAAGTTTATGGCTACTTGGGGAATATTGACATTACCTGCGTACCCCTTAATGGTATTTTTGATCTCCGGGGTGAATAAACGTGACCTCGAAGCAGAAGATACTATTAGAAAAGAAAAGAAGAAAAAAAATAGTGGCCCGCCGATTATGAAACGTGACGGGTTCTAAAACATACCCATTTATGCATGGCCCCATCGTCTAGCGGCTAGGACGCTGGCCTCTCACGCCGGAAACAGGGGTTCGATTCCCCTTGGGGCTACTCTTTCCAATCACTTATAACCCAGTCAAATTGTATGATAGAAT
>CAZMBO010000063.1:0-9793 GCA_964564655.1 uncultured Nitrospina sp.
CTAAATGAAAAAAGATTGGAATGTTTTCGCAGGGATGTCCCAGCAACAAAATTGGGGCCTTTCTGCGAAAACATTCTCCAATCACTTTTCTAAAATTAACGAGTTGGAGAAATAATCATGGCACTCAATGCTAAACAAAAATCAACCATTATTACAGAGAACAAGCTTCACGAAAAAGACACTGGGTCTTCCGAAGTACAAATTGCACTTATATCAAAACGGGTGACTGATTTAACAGAACATTTCAAGACCCATTCAAAAGACCACCATTCCAGACGCGGACTACTCAAACTGGTCAGCAAAAGAAGAAAACTGCTCGATCATTTGAAGATAGAAGATCCCAGTCGATACCAAAGTATCATTGCGAAACTTGGTATCCGTAGATAATCGCGCAACAACACACACTCCTAATTGAAAATTAGGGAAAGATATTGGAGAAATATTAATGGAAAAAGTAGAAATAGATATTGATGGGAAAACCATCTCGTTAGAAGCAGGTGACCTGGCTCGACAAGCAGGTGGTGCTGTCGTTGTCCGTCAGGGCGACACAATGGTTCTGGTTGCAGCAACCATGGCGAGCGCAGCCCGCGAAGGGATAGATTTCTTCCCATTGACGGTAGACTATAGAGAAAAGACCTATGCAGCTGGTAAAATTCCGGGCAGCTTTTTTAAACGAGAAGCACGTCCAGGAGAACTAGAAACCTTGATCTGCAGATTGATCGATCGACCCATCCGACCTTTGTTTCCAAAAGAGTTTAAAAATGAAACACAAGTGGTTGCTATGGTTGTTTCCCATGACGGGGAGAATCCTCCGGATGTCAATGCCATCACTGGCGCTTCTGCCGCTTTGATGATTTCAGACATTCCTTTTGAAAACCCAGTCGCAGGAGCCCGAATTTCAAGAGTCGATGGCAAACTGATTTTTAATCCCAATTATGAAGAAACCGCAAAAAGTGATCTTAATCTCATTATGGCAGGGACTGCTGATGGAATCGTTATGGTTGAATCAGGAGCCAACGAAGTTAGCGAAGAGGAAATGATGGAAGCCTTGGATTTTGGCCACGAACGAATTAAAAAGGTTATTGGCATCCAGATCAAACTACGTGAGCTTCTCGGAAAAGAAAAATTGGTAGTTGAACCTGCGTCTGTTAATGATGAACTTAAAGCATCTATCAATAGCAAAGCAGCAGAGAAACTCGATGCGGCTTGCCAAATTGCCGGAAAACATGAGCGCGGTGATGTTATAAAGCAGATCCAAAGTGACCTTTGTGCTGAACTGAATCCAGACGATGATGAAAAAATGACAGGGGAAATAAAGGACCTTTTCCACGATCTAGAAAAAGCAACAGTGCGGAATCTCGTTCTTGATAAACAGTATCGTGTTGATGGCAGAGGACTCACTGACGTTCGCCCCATAAGCATTATGACAAGTTATTTACCTCGAGTTCATGGATCTGCCATTTTTACACGCGGTGAGACTCAAGCGCTAGTCACAGCAACTTTAGGAACCTCTGCCGATGAACAAAAAATGGATAGTCTAGAATTCAAAGGCAGCAAATCATTTTTACTGCATTACAACTTTCCAGCATTTTGTACCGGTGAAGTAAAATTTATTTCCGGACCCGGACGAAGAGAAATTGGACATGGAATGCTCGCTGAACGCTCTTTAATACCCATTCTCCCCAACAAAGATGTTTTTCCATACACCATTCGAATTGTTTCCGAGATTCTAGAATCAAACGGTTCTTCTTCAATGGCTTCTGTATGTGGGGGTTCGCTATCGATGATGGATGCAGGTATTCCCATTAAAGCACCAGTTGCTGGTATCGCAATGGGACTCATCAAGGATGGTGACCGTGTTGCTATCCTTTCAGATATCCTAGGTTCCGAAGATCATTTAGGAGATATGGATTTCAAAGTGGCGGGAACAGCTAATGGCATTACCGCATTACAAATGGACATCAAAATCACGGGACTCGACCGGGATCTGATGAAAACAGCCCTTCAACAAGCTAAAGATGGTCGTCTACATATTCTTGGTGAAATGGACAAAGCATTATCAACACCTCGCGAAAAAATAAACAAACACGCACCAAGGATTATCACCCTCACCGTTCCGAAAGATAAGATTCGGGATGTGATTGGACCAGGCGGTAAAGTCATTCGCGAGATCATCGACCGAACCGGAGTTTCAATCGATATCAACGACGATGGACTGGTTTCCATCGCTTCAGCGGATGCCGAAGCAGCATCCAAAGCTGTTGAATTCGTTGAAAACCTTACTCAGGAAGCGGAGGTTGGGAAAATTTATCTCGGAAAGGTTAAAAAGATAGTCGACTTTGGCGCCTTTGTAGAAATCTTCCCAGGCACTGATGGACTCGTCCACATCTCTCAAATCTGTGATAGACGTATCAAAAATGTTAGTGACGAAATTCAGGAAGGCGATGAGATCAAAGTCAAAGTTATTGATGTCGACCAACAAGGCAAAGTTAAACTCAGCAGAAAAGAAGCCTTAAAAGAGGGAGTAGCAGCGACAGTCCCTGCTGCGACCTGATATAAAAATTATTCTACAGGAGAGGCTAAACACCCTCTCCTGTTTTTATTCTCTGAAGGTCCTAAAATTAAACGCTCCCCGTAAAACCTCCTTAGGACACGCAACCTCAAAGACAAATAACTCTTCAATACTAGCACCAAACTAAATACAAAAACTACTTCTTGCAGCAAACCTTATAAAATAGTTCTGGGTATTTTTTATTTAAAATATCGAAACAGTTTGTTATTATACACACCCAATATTTTTTATTCTTGTATATCATTATAAGGGAAATAAGTTAATGAAAGTCTCACTTGCCAGCGCGATGGGAACCTGTTTTGGAGTTCAGGACGCCATCAATCTTGCCATGTCTCCCGAATTCAATAACGAATTAACTATTGTGGGCCAACTGGTTCACAATCCACAAGTTAGCCAGTCCTTAAAGCAAAATGGTGTTTCTCTGGTACCAGGGATCGAAGATATTAATAAAATCCAAACAAAAAAAGTAATGATCACTGCCCATGGCGCAGCAGAAAAAACAAAAAAGCAACTCCATGATGCAGGTTTCATTGTTTATGATGCCAGTTGCCCTTTGGTAATGCGTGTTCATCAAACAATAAAATCACTGGTAGCTAAAGGATATTTCCCTGTTGTGATAGGACAAAAAGATCATGTGGAAGTTAAAGGAATCGTGGGAGACTTGGATGACTATTTGGTCATTAACAGTGAGGAGGATTTCACCAAAATTAAAGCGTCTGAAAATCGTAACCTTGGAATAGTCACCCAAACAACCCAGCAAAGGGATAAAGTAGAGGCTCTGGTTGCAAAAATTCGCACTCTGGACTATGTGGATGATGTTGCATTTGTAAACACAATTTGTCAACCCACACATGACCGACAATTAGCTGTTCACGAATTAGCAGATCAAGTGGATCTTATGATTGTTATTGGTGGTTATAACTCATCTAACACCAAAAAACTGCTTCATGTCTGTAAAGAAAAAGGGATAGAGGCTCATCACATCGAATCTTTTGACCAATTGAGTGATGACTGGTTCATAAACAAAGAACATGTAGGAATAACTGCTGGAACAAGCACTCCCGAAAATGTTATTAATGAGGTGCATATAAAAATTCTGGAAATTGCCAAAGAAGTAAAAGGCCAGCCTTCTCTCGCCTCTTGAAAAAACTTCCAAATCTGATTACAGAAAACTTTTACCACGCTACCCCACCATTAATCTATTTCCCTTTAACAACTGAACTGCTATAAATACAGAAACGTTAAAAGGTTTTCATAAAATGGACGATTGGGCCTACTGCCACCAAACACTTCCAAAAGTAAGTAGAACCTTTGCCTTGAATATCAAAGTATTACAAGGTGAACTGCACCGCAGCATATTAATTGCCTACCTGTTTTGTCGAACCGTCGATACTATTGAGGACGCAGCAAAACTGGATCCAAAAATTAAAATCAGGCTACTATTGGAATTTTCAAGATTAATAGAGGATCCCAATTATCGCCAAGGCCATCTAGACTCTTGGATAAGTGATTGTGCAGTTGTTGACGGAAGTGCAAATGATTTGGATCTGCTAAAAAATATAAAACGTGTTTTCAATATTTTTGATTCGCTTAAAGAAAATCACCAGAATCAAATCATTCCCTCTGTTTCAAAGATGACAAAAGGAATGGCACATTTCCAAAACCGTTTTCAGTTTGAGAAAATCACACCTCTTGAAGACGAAAAGGATTTGGAAGAATACTGTTACTTTGTAGCAGGAGTTGTGGGCGAAATGTTGTGCAATCTTTTTTTACAAAAACTCATCTCACTTCCCGAATCAGCAAAAACTACAATGAAAGAAAATGCTGTCTCATTTGGACTTGGGCTACAAATGACCAACATTTCAAAGGACGTAATGGCAGACCGTGATCGAGGCTGGTCCTACATCCCAAAAAGCTTAATTGCCGCCAATGGTCTTACCGTTGAAGAGTTTCATTCAGGCAAATCGATGGAGAAAAATCTGCAAATACTCGAAAATCTGCTTTACAAAACTAACGGCCATTTGCAAGATGCTTTAAAGTTCACCCTAGCAATCCCAAGAACCGAGGTATCTTTACGCCTATTTTGTATATGGCCTCTTTGGATGGCTATAAATACAGTAGCCGTTCTTCACAACAATCCGGCGTTGTTAAGTTCTAGTGCTCCTGTTAAAATTTCACGGAGCCAGGTCAAAAGAATTTTGTTTGTAACTCCGTTGATTACATGCTCCAATTCATTACTTAAATTTTCGTTCAATAATATCCTTACAGAGGGAAAGTTTAAAAGTTATCCAAAATTTGACCTTAAAAGCCTGAATCAAAGATTAGATAAAATTCCAATGGAGAAAATTTTCTATAACATTCAAAACACCTAACTATGCTTAAAAAAGAAAGATTCATCGATAATCAAGACGGTACGATGACCGATTCTACAACCGAACTAGTGTGGATGCAGGAAGATGCCTGGCAAAAGGAAGCAAAATGGTTTACTTGGGATGAAGCTGCAGAATTGGCAAATCACTTAAATCACATTAAATTAGGAGGGTTTCAGGATTGGCGGCTTCCCACTGAAGATGAGATACAATCCCTGTACCATGAAAAAGCCTCCAATCAGGATAAATATGGAAAAGAAATCCATTTATGGCCGGCTTTTCCTTCCGGAGGATTAGCGACCGTCTGGTTGAAAGGTGAATCTGGCCACGAGGGAACCTTGTTTGACTTTAAAAATGGAGAGTTTAGACCCATGTATAAAAGTAAAAGTGGACGAATGACCGTTCGTTTAGTCCGAGGGGAAATGCTGAAATAAACCAACTTGTTTCATACAAGAAATACTGTTAAACCAATACACCATCTAGACAATAATTTCCGGGGGTTGAGATTGAATAAAAAACGTTTGACTATAATTGCAGGAGGGCTTTGGTGCATTATTGGTTTTGTTCTCGTTGTCCGCGGATTGAGTTTATATCAACTCGCGGAAATGGAACAACACGCTACTGAAATTGCGATCGCTATTTCCGGAGTCATTTCATGTTTAATCGGTCTTATTAAAGGAAAATTTGTATTGAGCAAAACAGCGCATCGAAATAAAAACCGCATTTACAATCTAGATGACCCGGTTGGCCTGCAGGATATATTTTCTAAGCCCTTTTATTTTTTGATCCCTATGATGATGGGTCTGGGAGTGCTGCTTCGTTTTTACAACGAATATCTTGGAGGGTATATAGTTGTTGCCGCTATTTATTGTGGGATAGGCATGGCATTAATTGTTTCAAGCCGAGTCTACTGGCTTGCAGAATCTGAAACCCAAGAACCCGAAAACCCTTAAACAACAATTTTATAAATGAAAAATTTCTTTCTCACTCTGCATATGATTTCAATGTGCTTGGTTATTGGTACCCTATTTCTACAATCCCTCACTGTAGTTTTCCGATTACGTTTGAAATCTACAGAAGAAGCAACAGGACTTGAGAAAACTCAGTCCCGTATTCATAAGTTCATTTACTATCCCATACTTGGGGTCACCCTGATATCTGGAATCGTCCTCGCCGTAAAAACGGGGGCATTTACTGAAGGCAAATGGCTGCACTTAAAATTAGCTCTCCTGGTGATCTTGATTGTACTGGGTATTCAGAATGGAAAGCAGATTAAAGAAGCTGTTCTTCCCAAAAAATATGCGATGATGGTTCATATCGCCATCTTCATTGTAGGGGCCTGGATGATTTATCTTGCTACCATCAAACCCTTTTAATGGACATTCTGTTCACACTTGTTGCCAGTGTCGTTTTGATCATCGGCTTTCTTGTAGTCTGCCGGGTTGCAGACGAAGAGGAAGACGAGGAGGAATCTAGCGATGGCACCGACAACCCCTGAACCAGTCACCCAAAAAGCTTTCAAACGACTAGAAAGACAAGCATCAAGTTGTCGCCTTTGTCCTGCCCTTGCCGACCAACCTGCAATATTGAGTTTGGCCAACGGCAATCTAAATGCCAAAATCGTTTTCGTTGCAGAGGCTCCCGGTCGCTTTGGCGCGGGTCGCACTGGGATCCCCTTTCATGGTGACAAATCAGGCAACAATTTCGAAACTCTTCTAGCACATATTGGTTTGATCCGTGCTGATGTGTTCATCACCAATGCCGTGTTATGCAATCCGCTTGCAAATGGAAATAACCGGCGACCAAAAACAAGCGAGATCAAAAACTGCTCACCCTTTTTAAAAACAACACTGGATCTCATTCGTCCTAAGGTTGTCGTTACATTAGGTTCTGTTGGGCTACAGGCAGTCAACCTCCTTTTAGGAACGCGGTATCAACTCAAGGATAAAGTGGCCCAACGTCTTAGTACTCCCAACTTCATTCTCTTTCCTCTATATCACCCGAGCCCACGCGTCACCAATTGGCTCCGCCCTCTTGCCCAGCAAAAAAAGGATTTCAAAAAAATTCCGTGGAACACCTCGAGGGCCAAATAACGAATGTCCTTAAAGAGTTCAATTGTTTTTGGGGGTGTGCGCGCTGAGTCTCCCACTTTTCCCGGTTAACAGAAGTCAGTAACGCCTTTTCAACTGTCAAGTTTTAGAATTAGTCATTTCTTCCTTTCCCTATTTCTCCTAAACCATTATTATAAAGTAATGTATGATGACGAAAAATGGGAAGAACCACTCGAAGATAATGGCCTGACCTTAGGGCCTGAAGAAACCCTACAACATGAAATAGAAAAATCTAAATCACTCAAGGTTGACCGCCTGCGGCTTAGAGATGAAATTGAACAGCTCAAAACACAAAAAAAAGATCTTAAAAAAAAGAACCAGCAACTCCATCAAAGAATCAAGACTTTGAATAATGACCTCTCTTCTTTAAGAGGCCCTCAAAATAACCCTACCCTTAAAAGGAGTTTCTGGGGTCCATTTCTTTTCGTTATTTTGGTGCTTTTGACTCTTCTTTTATTTTTGCGCAACTAACAAAACAACACTTGTTGGATATTTAGATAGTTTTTTGTTAAAATTATAATAACTATAGAGATAATTGAATCTTTTATCTCTATTTTTCCATCCAATTAGATACGCCCCGTAACCGGCGGATCCGATAGCTGTGACCTAGGAAATATCAACCCTTGTATTGAGAGGAAAACCAAATGTGGGTATATGAATTTTTTCATGTGATCATCGGAATTTTGTGGATAGGTTTGTTATATTTCTTCAATCTGGTTCAAGTGCAGTCCATGCCTAAAATGGTTGAGGCAGGCGCGGCAAAACCCTATACGCAGATTATTCTTCCCAAAGCTTTGTTCCTTTTCCGCCACGCTGCCTTGTGGACAGTTATTACAGGAATTGCATATTACATGGCGGGTCGAGGAACTGTCCAAGGAATCCCCAGTGGAGAAATTATGGTCGGTATGTTGCTCGGGATCATCATGGCAGGGAACGTCTGGTTTATAATTTGGCCGAACCAGAAAAAAATCATAGCCGGTGAGCTTGAAGGTGACGCACTGAATAAAGCAAAAAGAATGGCATTTCTCGCAAGCCGCACCAATGCATGGCTCTCTATTCCTATGCTAATCGGAATGATCTCTGCAAACCACGGCGGTATCGCGTTCTAACTGTTTGGAACACCAGATGAGAAACGGCAAAAACGTCTCTGCCAGCAAAATAGTTTCACATCTAGGTAAGGTTTCTATTAAGGGTTCGTCCTGAGTCATTTGGGGCGAACCTTTTTTTGCTCTTAGTTTTCCAGGGATCAGGGATTGTGCATTATTGGTCCCACTCTAATTGATTATTCTATAGTCAAGTCTTCCATGAGATCTAGTTTTGAGGCCTTTATGGCTGGGAAAAAACCGAAGATAACGCCGATAGGGCGCGCGCGCACCCAGCTAGCGGCCCATATCGAATCTTAAACAAGCAGCAAAGTCCATTCTGCCCCAATAGGTCAAACCTAGTGTTAGCCCTACAACGACAGCGGTGCCAACAATGCCTCCTAAAATGGAAAATGATCAACCAAAAAAATTAAAAACTGTGAAAACCTTATCTAAATGGGGATTAAGAAGTTTTTTTACGGCTATTTTGCTGCTCGCAATTGTTCTTTCAACATTTGCTCTAAATGAAGCCAAAGATACTATTATCGAAAAAATATCTACTGAAAGTGGGATAAAAATTGAAATAGAGTCAATCGGATTTGGGTTTTCTCACGGTCTCGAAATTAAATGCAGTGGTGTAAAAGTTGTTACTCCAGATGGCGAAACCTATGCAGTGGATCATCTGAATCTTCTTCCAAAATGGGCTCTTCTTTTAGGTAAATTAAAAATAGACAGTGCTGTTTTTGATTTAGAAAATATAAGTTTTCCAGTAGAAATATTAGAAAAAACAGTCAACGTAGAAATTAGCCAAATTAAGGGAAACGCTTCCCTCAACGATAACAAGTTAAATCACAATATTACTGCAAAAATTTTTGGTGGAAATATTTCTGCTAAAAGCAATCTTTCTCTTAAAAATACAGGTGCTCCTCGCGCTATTGAAACAGATCTCCAATTGGAGCATATTAATCTGGCTTGGATTCAAAGTTTAAAAAAAGGCGACTGGATCCCTACATCCGGCAAACTGAATGGAAAACTTAAAATAAAAGGAACTTTACTAAAAGGGAATGATTCTCTAATAAACCTTCGAACCGCGGGAATTCTAACCGCAAATAAACTTACGCTGGGGGCTGGGGGGGAAAAGAAGACAATCGAAGCGGCCAAACTAATTCTTAAGGATAATTCAAAGGAGTTTGCCCAGGCCTTGATAGAACTAGATAAAGTTAGAACTGCAGGGTTACAGCTTAAAAAGGTTCAAACAAAATTTAAAATAAATCCAAAAAAAATAGACCTGACTGAGGGTCAAATATTTCCTAAAAACGGACAACTGAAACTTACGGGAAGTTTTTTACCCCTATCAGGTGATTACGGATTACGGTTTCAGGGGAATAAATTAAAAATAGAGGACTTCCTAAAACAACTGGCAGGCTCCTCAAATATGCAGGGAAAACTTAACGGCAAATTACATAAAAACTCTATAGGGTTTCGTGATATGGCTAAAGAGCTATCTGGGCAAGTAAAAATCAATATAACCGATGGCACTCTTCCGGAGTTTAAGGCCTTAGAAACATTTCTCACCCTTTTAAATTCCATCACCGTTCAACAACCAAAGAAGGCTGGCCTAAACTACGAGTCATTGGAGGGGGATTTTAAAATAGTCAA
>CAZMBO010000064.1:0-9446 GCA_964564655.1 uncultured Nitrospina sp.
GTTACCAGAAGAACATTGGGAATAGTTTCTTTAATTTATTTTTTTAAACCTTTAAAACGAGATCACACATTAATAATTTTTTACAAAACAGAAAGATGATTGCCGGACCTTTAACACTTTCGACTACTAATGCGTCGCCTATTTTAAGTTCGACCAAGACCAATCATCCCATCCAACCTTGCTCTAAATCTCGCTATTTCGAAACTCTTTATTTGAGGATTTTATTTACAACGCTATTTTTAAATAACGTGTTAGAGCTTTTACCATGAGGGAATTAAGCAGTTTTACTAATACATCTGTTTTATCATTATCTTTATTCACCCAAACCTTTTTCAGCCAACCATCTTTCAGCTTCGAGAGCGGCGGCACAACCGGTACCAGCAGCAGTTATTGCCTGACGGTATTTGTGATCATGCACATCGCCAGCAGCAAAAACACCCTCTATGCTAGTCTCCTGAGTTCCTGGTTTAATTTTAATATAACCTGAATCGTCAAGATCCAATTGCCCATTAAAAATACTGGTATTGGGTGTATGCCCAATAGCATAAAAAATTCCCGCCACATCAATTTTGCGATCTTCGTTATTTACAATATTTTTAATACTGGCACCGGTTACATAGTTGTCTCCAATAGCATCTTCCAAAACTGAGTTCCATAGAATCTCCAGCTTGGGATTTTTAAAAGCCCGTTCTTGCATAATTTTTGAGGCCCGTAGCTTATCCCTGCGGTGTACCATATATACAACAGAACCAAATTTAGTTAGGTAACTTGCTTCTTCTACTGCCGTATCACCGCCACCTATTACCATCAACGGTTGGTTGCGAAACATCGGAAGCGCGCCATCACACACAGCGCAGGCAGACATGCCGTTATTCCACATTTTTTCTTCATTGGGAACTCCCATGCGCTTGGCAGTCGCACCTGTTGAGATAATCACAGAATGTGCTTTTATTTCACGGCTCTCGCTTTTAATCCTGAAGGGAGATTTACTTAAATTTGCTTCAATGACATCTTCCTGAACCATTTCTGTGCCAAATCGTTCTGACTGCTTACGGAACAATTGCATCAATTCTGGACCTTCGACTCCCTCTGGAAATCCTGGATAATTTTCCACATCTGTTGTCGTTGTCAACTGCCCTCCCGCAGATCCGCCCAACATATAACCTTCAAACATAAAGGGCTTTAGATTTGCCCTAGCTGCATATATTGCCGCAGTATGCCCAGCAGGGCCTGACCCAATAATAACAACATTTTTTACATCACTCATAACTCTGATGACCTTTAAATTAATTCGGCTTGATACAGCGAAAACCAACACCGCTGTACCTTAAGTCAGGGTCTTTAGCAACCCGATCTGAAGTCCTTAGATAATGGCCTAAGGAATCCCATGATCCACCACGCACCACTTTATTTATTCCCTTTACTGGTCCTAAAGGATTCTTTTGCATTTCTACCTCCCTATACGGCCCGTACCAATCCATTGTCCATTCATAAACATTTCCCATCAGATCATAAAGACCCAGGGAGTTTGGTTCAAAGCTCCCTACAGGAACGGGGGATCCCACTCCATAAGGCTGATTCCAATGTGCGCCGCCTAGTTTCTCAACCTTCGCAGCATATTCCCATTCTGCCTCAGTTGGTAATCGACCCTCCCGCCATTTGCAAAAGGTTAATGCTTCCTTCCAAGTTGTGAATACGACAGGTTGACTTTTTTGATCAAAATCTCTAGGCCGGTCTTCATGCAATACTTCCGGCTCACAGACTCCAGCCAAAAAGCATTTACGATATTGGGCATTGGTAACCTCATATTTGTCGATCCAAAAGGAATCAACCTCTACCTTGTGAGGGGATTCATCGTTACACCAATCGGAGTTATTTTGCTCTTCCTCGCAATAAAGGCTACCCATTTCAAAGGCTCCACCTTCCACCAAAACTTGTTCGCTGGCATAGATGGGAGCAGAAATAAAAAGCCCTAAAAGAGCAATTAAAACTGGCTTCTTAAAGTTTATTTTACTCATACCTCAATTTTATCCCGAATGGCATTCCTAACATCTTCGTATTTTGCCGGAACTTCAATAGCCTCGAATGCATAATCTGACTTAACACCTGGTATCTTATCAGTATGGCATTTAAACAAAAAGTCTGTAAATTTCAATCCGTTTGCTGTTGAAATCACAACAACCCTATCCTTCTTTTTAATCACGCCACGACTCACAAGTTTTTCTAAAACCGCCAGCGCCACCCCGGTATGTGGGCAACACAGTAAACCGGTGCGATTTGCCTTGCTGGCCGCATTTGCAAGTTCACCTTCAGTTGCCTCTTCAACGATCCCCTCAAATGCCTTCAATGTCCGGATAGCTTTCTTAACACTCACAGGGTCACCAATTTGAATAGCACTGGCAAGGGTTTTTTGAGCTTGTATCGGTTCGAAGGTTTTAAATTGATGTTTAAAACTCCTGTATAACGGGTTCGCACGTTCTGCTTGGGCGCAAACCAAACGGGGCAACTTATCGATCAATCCCAGATCGTAAAACATTTGGAAACCTTTACCAATTGCACTCACATTCCCAAGATTTCCTCCAGGCACAATCACGAAGTCTGGAACCTCCCAATTGAACTGCTGCACCAACTCAAAACTTATGGTTTTCTGCCCTTCGATCCTGAGGGAGTTCATGGAGTTGGCCAAATAAATATCATCGTTCTGACAGACTTCTCGAACCAACTTCATACATCCATCAAAATCAGTATCCAGTGATAGAGTCAATACTCCATGGGTGATAGGTTGGATCAATTGTGTTAGAGAGACCTTATTTTTAGGGAGAAAAACAATTGCAGGAATTCCTGCTACAGCACAGTAAGCAGCAAGAGAAGCAGAAGTATCTCCGGTGGAAGCACAAGCCACAGCCTTAATACTTTTCCCCTGTGACATCATCTGCTTTACCATAGATACCAAGATGGTCATACCAAGGTCTTTAAACGAACCTGTATGAGCCATTCCACATTGTTTGACCCAAAAATCTTCAAGGCCCAGTTTTTGCCCCAACCGGTCAGCCCAGAAAAGATTGGTACCTCCTTCATAAGTAGAAACAATATTCTCATTATCTACATTCGGACAAGCTAACTCCTTTTTTCCCCAAACGGAACTGCCATAGGGCCATTCATTTTTACGATAACGATTTTCAAATAATTCTTTCCATTCTTTGGCAGGCCTTTTCTTCAGTTGATCCAAATCGTGTACGACTTCAAGCAATTCGTCGCAATCGCGACATCGATAAATAATATCGGTCAGCTCATAGCAACTCCCACACTCTGGATTAATGCATTGAAACCAGGCTTTAAATTCCATTCCTATTTTTCCACACGGATAAGGTTAGGTTTTGCACAGACCAAATCAAGTTGCTCTATTTCCTTTAAGGCATTTTGAATATTGCCCTCACTAGATCGATGGCACATCATAAAAAGAGATACAGCTTTACCTTTTTCACCCCGGCCTTTTTGAATCATCGATTCTATACTGATACAATGACCACCAAGAATTCCTGAAATTTTCGAAAGCACACCGGGTTTATCCAAAACATTGAAACGTAGAAAATATTCCGATTCAATAGCACTCATGTCTTTTAAGGGAATTGGCTTGATTTCTGAACTTTGAAATGAAGAGGCAGGCACTCTACCACCCGCATTGGAAATTATGTTACGGGCGATTTCTACGATATCCGCTACCACGGCACTTCCGGTGGGTAATGCACCTGCCCCGTGTCCTACCAGAATATTTTCATCCATCATATCGTCGCAGACACGAATAGCATTTAAAACACCATTCACGCTTGCCATCGGATGACTGCTGGGTATCATTGCTGGGTGAACACGAATATCAATTGCTTCTCCATCATACTTGGATATAGCGAGCAGTTTAATCCGATACCCAAATTCCTTGGCGCATACGATGTCTTCTGAGGTGATATTGGTTATACCTGAAACCTTGATATCTTCAAATTTGATGGGTGTCCCATAGGCAATACGTGCCAATACGGCAATCTTGTGGGCAGAATCGATACCTTCAATATCAAATGTCGGGTCAGCCTCCGCAAATCCTTTTTCCTGCGCCTCTTTCAAGGCAACATCAAAATCACAATTTTCATCGGACATTTTACTGAGAATATAATTAGCGGTGCCATTTACAATTCCCTCAATAGCCTGAATACGATTAGCCACGAACCCTTCACGAATTGACCGAATAATGGGAATTGCTCCACCGATAGATGCCTCGAACCCTATTGAAAGTCCTTTTTCTTCTACGGCTTCAAAAAGCTCATCGCCATGCTTAGCCAATAAAGCTTTGTTAGCCGTCACCACATGCTTATTGTTTTTTAGAGCTTTTAAAATGAAGGCTCTAGCTGGTTCATAACCCCCTATCAACTCTATGACGACATCAATTTCAGGGCTTTCAATAATATCGTCTACCGAAGTTGTCAATACACCATCCTCAACATTAATACCTCTATCGGTCGTAATGTCTAGGTCAGCAATTTTTGCGAGACACACAGTGGCTCCTAATCTTTTTTGGATTACTTCCTGGTTTTCAGCAAGAATCTTTGCAACTCCGGCTCCTATGGTGCCAAATCCTATCAACCCAACATTAATCTTTTTCATTTTTTATCCATTCCAAAACAATCCAGCCTTTGGTGGCGAAATAGTATTAAAAGACTTCACGGATCCCTCTAATAGCCTGACGAATCCGGTGCTCATTTTCTACAAGCGAAAAACGGACAAAATGGTCGCCTCCTTCACCAAAACCAATCCCCGGTGCTACCGCCACCTTCGCCTTCTCCAATAACATTTTAGAAAATTCAAGCGACCCAATTTTTTTAAACTGATCAGGGATTTCTGCCCAGACCATCATAGTGGCTTTGGGAGGTGTTATTTTCCACCCCATTCTGTTAAGTGATTCGCATAAGACATTACGTCGACTGCGATAAGTTTCTGTTATTTCTTCAACACAATCTCTAGGTCCATTCAATGCAACTGTAGCGGCAATCTGAATGGGTTGAAACATACCGTAGTCCTGATAACTTTTTATTCGTGCTAAGGCATTTATTATTTCACTATTCCCAGCTGCGAAGCCCACGCGCCAGCCCGGCATATTATAACTTTTTGACAAAGTAAAAAACTCAATTCCTACTTCTTTTGCGCCAGGAACTTGCAAAAAACTGGGAGCCTTATAACCATCAAATACAATATCCCCATAAGCAAAGTCATGGATGACGATTAAATCGTGTTCCTTGGCAAATTCCACAACCTTTTCAAAAAATTCAATATCCACCACCTGTGTGGTGGGGTTATGGGGAAAGTTTATAACCATTGCTTTTGGTCGAGGCCAATTTCGCTTGAAAGCATCAAGCAATCCCTCAAAAAAATCTGAATCTGGCCCCAGAGGAACCTGGATTACATCACCATTTGCCAAAATAAAAGCATAAGTGTGAATGGGATATGTGGGGGTCGGGACCAACACAGAATCTCCAGGTGTTGTGATAGCTAAAGCGAGATGGGCAATGCCTTCTTTTGAACCAATAGTAGCAATTGCTTCTGAGTTTGGATCCAAATCGACATCATAATTACGCTTATACCAATCACATATAGCTAACCTAAGCTTATAAATCCCCTTAGAGACTGAGTAGCGATGATTGGCCTCTTTTTTGGCGGCTTCAATCAATTTTTCGACAATATGATTTGGGGTGGGCATGTCGGGGTTTCCCAACCCAAAGTCGATAATATCCTCCCCCCTTCTACGGGCAGCGTGTTTTAATTCATTAACGATCCCAAGCACATATGCGGGAAGACGTTTTATGCGTGAAAATTCTCTCATTTAAAAAATATGTCTAAAATTTTTACACCAATAAGGATAGGCCAAACCGAAAGGATGTGACTCAGACTTGTGCGGAAGCAACCTTCTAAATTCTTACGACACCCTACAACTGCAAGCGTAAGATATCACAATTTAAATACCTCGGCAAATTCAAACCTCTTTAAAAAATAATACCTTTCGCGGTTTCTTTTTGCTTGCTTCAAGCCTTTTGCAAGGAGTAGTATTTCAGAGCGAGGTAACTTACAATTTTCAGCCCGGCCTATAAGTTCTTTCAAGATTCAATCAAGAAAAACAGTGACATAAAAAACCTGATCAAGACTTGGAGGAAGCTGGTTTACTCCAACTGCTAATCCACTGACCATACCAATTCATCTGCCTCCGATACTGGGTTCATTAAACTATGGAACTGATTCAAATAATAATTTTAGGAATTATTCAAGGTTTGACGGAGTTTTTACCCGTTTCAAGCTCCGGACATTTAATACTCACGCCTTTGGTATTCAACTTTAAAGACCAAGGATTAGCACTGGATGCGATCCTGCATCTGGGAACCCTCATGGCCATTTTGATCTTTTTCAAAAAAGACCTACTTGAAATATTTTTAGGTCTGTTTGACAAAAAACGGGACACCCATCGGGTGGCCTGGTGCATTGTTGCTGCTTCGCTTCCCGCAGGTTTGATAGGCCTGTTTTTCGCGGATTGGATTGAATCCAGTTTACGAAGTCCAACCTTTGTCGCAGTAAACCTTTTGTTTTGGTCTTTGATCTTTTATATGGCAGACCGTTCTGGGAGAAGTGAAATTAAGCCAAAATCCGAATTAAAGGAGTTGAGCTTCTCACAAGTCTTTTTTATTGGTTGCGCCCAAGCCATAGCCCTTTTACCAGGAACATCCAGATCTGGGATAACAATTGCAGCCGGGCTTTTCAGTAACCTAAATCATATTTCTGCAACCCGGTTTTCGTTTCTCCTTGGGGCTCCTATCATTTTTGCAGCAGGCATACACAAACTCATCACCTTCGTGTCCGAACCCAATGCTGTTCAAAATTACACGCATCTACATGTAATAGTTGGGCTGGGAATCAGCTTTTTGGTTGGCCTGTTAGCAATCAAGTTGCTCTTACAGGTGGTAGAAAAATTCGGATTATTGCCCTTCATTTTGTATAGAGTCCTGCTGGCTACAACAATTCTTTTTTACTATCACGGCTAAAAATGACAAAAAAAAGCCGCCCTGATAAATCAGGGCGGCTAATAAGTACTCTTTAAATCTTAGCCACAGGAAACATTAACAGCAACTGTTCCCGTGTTATGAATGCGAACTTCACCACTGATATCACCAATGGAGTCGCCACGGCTAAAGTTATTTTGATGTTTAAAGGTAACTGATTTTTGACCCATGCCATGTTTGTTCGACATTTTCACTTGCTTATTACCAGCTGCTCCGCCACCATTACCAGAGAAACCCTGATGATCATTAGGTGCTAATGTAAATGGTACCGTTGTGAAATTAGATGATTTCCAGACATAACCATTAGCACTACCACGGTCTTCTGCATCACCAGCAGCGGCTGTTTCAATTTTAATCGTTTTAGCGTTGTTACACTTAGCCGACCCACCAGGAGCTACACTTCCTGCGAAGGCAGAAGCTGCCAGACAAAATGAAGCGATGGTAACGAGTAAAACTATAGCGAGTTTTTTCATTATAAATCCTCCCTTACCCTAGTTAACAAAAGTTCAACTACATATAACTATTCAGGCAATTATTTGCCTTATCCCTTTAGTGAACATTTTCAAAGAACCAACTGCTTTTACCTCCTAGCGACTGAAGGTAATTCTACAATTTAAGACCTAATTAGACTAGGATTTATCTTACACCTTTCGTAAGCCCTAGTTGGATATAGCCAAAGTATACTTATGAATAAATACATGTCAACGATTATTTGATAAATAAACATTAAAGCAATTTATTACAATGACTTACAGATATTTTTATGGTGAAAAACCTTATGTAAAATCTCATGATAATGCGAATTATCCTATTATTATATTGGGTATTCTTCCTATAAAAAGATAGTCTATTTTTCCAATTAATAACAACGCGCTGCAGAGCACCTTATTTTTTCAACACTCAATACTTTCATTTTCAATATGCCTTCCATTTTTAATATGTATGGTTTTGTTAATCCCCTTTAACCTTACCTTCCCTTTTAACGAAGCAGCACCTTCAAAACAAACCCGCCCCGCCACCTCTAGTAGTTCTAATTCCAATAAATCAGGTATAACAGGAAAACATTTCTGGAACTCCTCTAGCTGATCAAGCGGACTTCCAAACTTTACTTCGGGGAGATGCGAAAATTTTCTTTTTTCATTTCTAACAAGCCTCCCACCGTCTAGATTGAATAAGTTTGACTGGACCAAAAAAAGATCCTCGGTTTTCTTCACTGGCATAAATCTATCTCTAGAAACACATAAGCCTACTGCATCTTCAAAACAATCCATTGCAGAACCAATAGCCGTTTCTAATTGCACAATAGGCTTGCCCTGAATATTCTTTTGATTAACGATCACATTCAAATTTAACGGTCCTTCTCTCAACCTTTGCTCAAGCGCAATAAGGTTTATCCAAATATTATTTGTATTAAAAACCGAAAATTTGTCCTGGCTGCAAAAGTCGTCCAGATGTTCTTTAGGCACTTGAGCGATCTCAAGCAATTTCAGTTTTCCATTTTGTTCGCACAAAGTTCCCCCTTTAACATCAGCAGGAGTTTTAGGCGTCACTTCCATTAAGAAAGGAATCTCTCTTTCAATCATATGATTGAGTATTTTGGAGTCTGCAACGGCACCTAGGTTGTCTGCATTGGACATAAACAGAATATCTTTTCCATCTTCAATTAAACTTCTCAGTATTCCTTGTTGCTCAATGCAATTGTAAAAATCTCCATGACCGGGAGGGCACCAAGCTTGATCTCCCCATTCATCAGGACTCAGGGGTAAAAGGGTTTCAGGATCTAACCGGGGAAACATGTTTTGCTTAAAGGTAATAATTGGTAAATCGCTGTTATCAACAAATTCACTGATTTCTTTATCTGTGTAAAAACTATTCATCAATAACAAGGGAATATTACTATCCCACTTTGAATTTAATTCACGAACCTGTTCGAAAATCAAGTCCAGAAAGGTTTTTTTACCTCTCACTTTTACAAGAGATTTGGGGCCAGAACAGCCCATACTAGTTCCAAGACCACCATTTAGCTTTCCCATGACTAGCCGAGAATAATTATCAGGGCAAATACCCGGGTCTTTCAAAGAATGATAGTCGGCTTGCATAGAATCATTTGGAGAATGAATTGACGACCAGTCCAAAACTTTTTTGGGTCCTTTCTTAACTTGACCCAACATCCTTTCAAATTCTTCCCTTTGCGAATCAGTTAGCAAACTATTTGTTTTATTTTTCATTTTATTTTTCAATCCCACATCCCTAATTCCATTAACGAGTATTATAAACCTCCATTTCATCTGATCCCAACTAAGGAAAAATCCATACTTCAAACAACAACTGCCCATACCTGCCCATACAAGGAAA
>CAZMBO010000065.1:0-9414 GCA_964564655.1 uncultured Nitrospina sp.
AGAAGCCTTTTCTTGACAAGCAATATATATTTTGATATATAACGGTATATCGATATATTTATAAAAACATAACGGTGTTGGATGAAAAGATTCAAAATACAATCGGGAGTGGTCAGCGGCGTGTTTTTGGCTTTCTTTTTACTTTATGTTTCAGATGCGTTGGCTAAAGAGCTGCGGGTTGCCGTGGCTTCTAACTTCCTTATGCCTTTAAAAGAGTTGTCTAGGCAATTCAAGGAATCCACCGGTATCAAAGTGGTTGTAATTTCGGGATCAACAGGGAAGCTCTATGTACAAATCAAACAGGGGGCGCCTTTCGATATTTTGCTTGCAGCAGACTCTATCCGACCTGAGCTTCTTGAAAAAGAGGGAATGGGTGTTCCAGGGTCTCGTTTCACCTATGCGGTGGGAAGGCTAGCCTTATGGAGTGCAGATTCGACACTTCCTGTAAAAAACAATTTACAGGTTTTAAATCACAAAAACTTCCGATACTTAGCCATCGCTAATCCTAAAACTGCTCCTTATGGTAAAGCCGCTGAACAGGTTTTAAGGAAAAAAGGTTTTTGGAAGCAAATTCAAAATCGATTGGTTCGCGGAGAAAATATCTCTCAAACCTTTCAATTTGTAATGACTAGAAATGCAGATATAGGTTTCATTGCTCTCTCTCAATTAAGGAGACATCAAAGGCATATCAGTGGTAACTCCTGGACAGTTCCTGCGGATTGGCATGACCCAATTCAGCAGCAAGGCATATTATTAAAACGCGCAAAGACGAACAAAGCCGCTCGGCAATTTTTAAATTTTATTAAAAGTAACCGGATACAAAAACAAATTGAAAGTTATGGCTATTCCCTCAAACTTTAATACAGAAATATCATGGATGTAAGCTCTCTTGATGCAGGCCCTATTTGGCTCACTTTGCAGTTGGCTGGAATCACAGTAATGATCCTTCTAACCTTGGGGACTCCCATTGCCTGGTGGCTTGCCCATACTAGTTCAAAAATGCGGGTTGGTATTGAGGCGGTGGTGGCCCTGCCTTTAGTGCTGCCTCCCACAGTATTGGGATTTTACCTTCTAATTCTATTGGGTCCAAATGGCTGGGTGGGTGGTCCTGTTCAAGCTATTACCGGCTCGCCACTATCTTTCACTTTTTCAGGTTTGTTATTTGCCTCAACTCTTTACTCACTCCCATTTGTGGTACAGCCCTTACAAAGCAATTTTGAATCCATCGGCAGTACTCCTTTGGAAACGGCGGCTTCTTTAGGAGCCTCTAAGTGGGATGCATTTTTTTCTGTAATACTTCCACTTTCCCGACGCGGTTACCTCACAGCAACGGTTTTAGGCTTTGCCCACACATTGGGAGAGTTTGGCGTTGTACTGATGGTCGGCGGTAATATACCCGGAAAAACAAAAGTTATATCCATTGAAATTTATGATCGTGTTGAAGTTATGGAATACACACAGGCACATATACTTTCGGCAGGGCTGCTCTTGTTTTCTTTTCTGGTTTTGTTAATGGTTTATTCCATAAATAAAAAATTACCGGTACATGTTTCATGACGGAACTACTAAAGGCAGCTTTCAAAGTTGACTACCCGGGTTTTAATCTCGATATAGATCTTCAGCTTCCAGCATCGGGTATCACCGTTGTGTTTGGTCCTTCAGGGTCGGGTAAAACAACTTTATTACGGTGCCTGGCTGGATTGGAAAAATCCGGAAAAATGGAAATCGCAGGACAGGTTTTGCAGAACGAAAATATTTTCATTCCAGTAAACCGGCGAGCAATCGGTATGGTGTTTCAGGAATCCCGCCTCTTTCCCCATTTAAAAGTTCGTGACAATCTTTTGTACGGATATAAGCGAACACCTGTGAATTCGAGAAGATTGCATTTGGAGGACATAGGCCGTGTGCTTTCTCTGGAAAAACTTCTCGAACGTAGCATCGACAAATTATCCGGTGGAGAAAAACAACGAGTCGCGTTGGGTCGGGCCCTGCTTACCAGCCCAAAACTTCTTCTGATGGATGAACCTCTTGCAGCGTTGGATGCTCAACGAAAAAAAGAAATCATTCCCTTTATTAGAAAAGTAGAACAAGAACTTTCTATACCAATTATTTATGTTACCCATTCGATGAGTGAGGTGTTGCAACTTGTAGATACGATGTTGATTTTGAAAGATGGTAAGGTTGTGAATTACGGTCCAGTGGAAAAAGTTTTTTCAGACATTCGTTTACGCGATGCCATTGGCGATGAGCATTCTGGAGCGGTCCTTGATACGACCGTTTTAGAACATGATACCGAGTTTGGAATTACTCGCCTCGATTTTATGGGGCAGGAATTAAGTGTGCCTATTCAAGATATTTCACCAGGAAAAGGGCTTCGAGTTCATATTCATTCCAAAGACGTGAGCCTGGCCACACAACCTCCTAATGGATTGACCAGCGTGCTCAATATCTTAAAAACAAAGGTAAAAAAAATTGGAGAAAATGTGGGATATTCTGTAGATATAGAACTGGATGCAGGCCGCCCACTACTTGCTACGATTACTCGAAAGTCTTTATCTAATTTGAATATACGGCCCGGCCAATCTATTTATGCTTTTATCAAAGCAATTCGAATGATTCATGGAAACGAAAAACTATAATAGTAACTAATATCTTTTTTGGGGTTTCAGGCGCATCAAATTTTTACTAGTTTAAATTTTAAGGTAGGTTTCTTACCGCGCGAACTCCGCCGTTTGTACATTTATCTAGAGTACGAACAAAGGGTAGGCCGGTGACAAAATAAGCAGTGCGAGCGCAGCACTGTCCGTGCTCGGATGACCAATACCAATAAGCCGCTCCATCAGCAAATAAGGCCGATAAGGCCAAAGGGTTTTCCGGATCATGGTCCATAGCCATGACGTTGGACTCGGTGTTATCGTATATTTCTCCATACTCCCAAACCTCTGGCATTCGCCAGTCATTGTGTCCGCCTGTGGTCAGGTTTTCCACATAACTTTTGGAATCATACCAGTTCAAGCATCTTCCCAAATCAGCGAAGCTGTCTTTTTTGGTCCACATCAACTTCGACTTTGTTTCGGTGATGGTTCCATCCCCGTTATCTATAAGATTTAATCTAGAAGGGAGGGGTGGCGGCGGAACATAAGGCGGAGCGACATAGGGAGCCCTTGGAGCATGAGGGTTTCCTTCCGCGTTTGTCACTCCTGGACAAAAAATAACCACGAAGGCCAGTAGTAGAAAACTTAAAAATGGTATTTGGATTTTTGAGAATTGAATCATTGTTTTAAGAATACATGCTTGCTACCTGCTTTGCATAGCCATTATATAAGAGTGTTTTTTCAGTCTCTTCTTTTCCTGGGACCCTTTCGAAAGCCTGATGCCATCTAGCATAAGGAATATCCGGATTCACATTTGCTTCAAAATCATACTCAAGAGGAGACATAGAAGTATAAAACGTGGCTGGCAATTTATCCGTAAAATCGATACGAACAATCGACTTGATACTCTTGAATCCATATTTCCAAGGGACAATTAATCGAATAGGCGCGCCATGTTGATTGGGAATCGGATGCCCATAGACTCCCGTAGCCATGAAAGTGAGATCGTGTCTTGCTTCTTCAAGGGTCAGTCCTTCAGTGTAGGGCCAGGGTTCCCAGAATCGATTCTTTTGGGCTAAAGCAATATTTGGTAAAAGAAAGGTGGTGAACTTTACATAGCGAGCGGAAGGTAACGGATCGAGTTGGTCGATCAATAACCGTAAAGGAAAACCGAGCCAGGGAATCACGACAGACCAGGCCTCCACGCAACGCAAACGGTAAACCCTCTCTTCTTCAGGGAACCGTTGGATTAAAGTTTCCACATCGAGTGTTTTTGATTTTTTAACAAGCCCTCCGACTTCGATCGTCCAGTTTTTTGTTTCGAGTTTTCGTGCAGACTTCCAGAGCTGATCTTTTTCAACTCCAAACTCATAAAAATTATTAAATTTCGAAGCTATGGATTCGGGCGTGGCCTCGAAAGATGGCACCTCTTTTTTTTCTTCAGCACATAAGGGTGAACTATAAGAAATAGGATGCATCAGAGCCATAGCGGCGGCACTGAATTTCAGGGTAGTACTTAAAAATTCCCGGCGACGCAGATAGATATCCTCAGGAGTGATTTCCTGATTTGGCAGTTCCCAGTTTTTAGGAGTTTTTATCCAGGCCATTGATTTATCCAATCAAGAGTTTTTAGCGCAACGAAAACCTAATGAATTTAATTTTACATCGGGAGCAAGGCGAAATCGCATACCCGCCTGTAAATACCAAATGTTATTATACCAACTACCTCCGCGTACTGATTTACGGGAACCTTCGCTTGGCCCTCTAGGGTTTTTCTTCGGTGAATTTTGGTAATATTTTACATCAAACCAATCGTTAGTCCATTCCCACACATTTCCTTCCATATGATGCAAACCGTATCCGTTTTTTATAGACGATTGCACCGGTGCCGTTCCGGCTTCAAAAGATAACCCGTAGCGAGATTTTTTTTTGTCGGGCTCGGCATCGATTTCGCTAGGGCCTCGCCTGGCTTTTTCCCATTCCGCTTCCGTAGGCAGACGTTTCCCAAGCCTTTGGCAATAGGTTTTTGCCTCCTCCCAGTTTACTCGGGTAACGGGACAATCATCGCAAGGCGACGCTTGACTGCGTTGGAAATTGGGATTGAGTTTCTCATAGTCTTTATTGGAAACTTCAAAACGGTCCATAAAAAATGCATCAACCCAAACTGGGTGGAGAGGCCGTTCCGCTTGGGTACCTTTTTCAGTACCCATATTAAATTCTCCTGAAGGAATTAAAACTTGTGAATTTGCCTCGGTTTTATTGATAGCAAGTAAAAAAAGGCAGGCTAAGTATGCTGTAGAAATTAGCATTACTTGTTTCATACTTCTATTTCCCGAATTGTTTTTAGCGGTTTATTATTGATGACATCGAGACTGCTTAAAATTCCTGTGGCGACGGTGATTAAAACGCCAAAACAAAATGCCCAAATGAGAATTCCAGGTTGTAAATGCCAGGCAGATTTGATCATGTATTTCATGACTGCCCAAGAAAGGCCCTGCGCTAGAAGAATACCCACCAACCCGGCGATGACTCCCAAGGTCGCGTATTCAAAACCAAGAATGGAGGCGACCGTTTTTCTTTTCGCGCCGAGAATTTTTAACACTGCTGATTCGCGCAAACGCCTATATTTTGTAGAAGCAATCGATCCGGAGAGAATGAACAATCCAGCCGCAATTGCGAAGCCCGACATGAAATCCACCAATGTGGTTAATTTTGAAACCGTAGATTCTACGGTGTTGACGATGTCACGTGTGCTGAGCGCGGTGATGTTGGGTAATGCTTTGACAACAGCATGTTGTAACTGCAATTCTTTTTCATCAGGAACGTGTACGGTTGCTACATAAGTTAGGGGTGCATCGGCAAGCGCTCCCGGTGAAAAAATCATATAAAAATTTGTCCGCATATTTCTCCAGTTCACGCTTCGAATGCTGGTAACTTTTGCAGAGATAGGAATGCCTTGAATATCTATCGTCAGTTTTGACCCAATCCTGGCACCCAATCTTTTTGCGGCATCTTGTTCTAAAGAAACTTCAGCATTTTTTGCCTGTTCCTCATTCCACCATTTCCCTTCGATAATTTCATTATCTTTAGGAGGAGGACCTTCTATATAGGTCAAAGCAAATTCACGGTTGATGAACCACTCTTCTCGTTTCTTGTCTTTATATTCCCAATTAGCGATGAGTTTTTCGTCAATACTATGTATGTGTGAGCGAACCAGGGGTGTCACGCTGCGTTCAGATTCTGGTGCAATTTGATCAAGCACTTGCATGAACGTATCTTTTTGATCTCGCTGTATATCGATGAAAAAATAATTTGGGGGATTCATCTCCGTATTTTTGTTCAACATAGCCAGCATGTCCATTTGCACCAGCCTCACGGTGAGAATCAGCATGATGCCCATGCCCAGACAGGTAATAATTGATGCCGCCTGGTTGTTCGGTCGTTTGAGGTTAGACATTCCATATCGTTGTGCTATGGAACCGGATTGGGGCAACGCCTTAAGTATCTTTAAAAGAAAAATTGAGGCCAATGAAAATAGAGCTATGGATACTCCCAAAGCCAATAGAAAAACCAAGCCTCGTTTTAAAGATTCGGCTTGCCAGCAAATCATCGTTGCAAGACCCAGGCTAAGGGTTAGTCCCGCAAACCATCGATCTTTGCGGTTACCTGAAGTGAGTTCCTCTTCTTCAAAATTACGCCGAAATAATCGCAGAGGTCGTGTCTTAACGGCTCTTAACAAAGGCCATAAGCAAAACAAAAGTGTAATTGCAACACCCATTAGCAAAGACTGTAAAGCAGGTAGCCAGTAAAATGTAGGTTTAAGTTGGTAATTTATTAATCCTTCCATTTTATAAGGTAATAGATAGGTAAGAGAAAACCCGAGAGTGACTCCCAGTAAACTGCCAGCCAAGCCCATCAACATTGCTTGTAATAGATAAACTTTCAACAAGGTGTGAGAGGAGGCACCCAGGCAATTCATAATTGCAACCGTATCGAGTTTCTGCGCCATGAAGGTACGAACAATCATAGCTACCCCGATACCACCCATTAGAAGTGCGATTACGCCCAGTGTGCCCAGATATTGCCCCATCCGTTCAATGGAACTGGAAAGTGAAGATTGCATGTCCTTATAGGTTCGAATTGAGATGGTTTTATCTGGCAGGCCACGCTCCAATAGCACTAAAGCTGTTTCCAGTTCTATACTGTCAGGAATTTTAATTAATGTACGATGTTTGATCCGACTTCCAGGTTGAATCAGGTCTGCTTTATCCAGAGAGGTTCGAGATATAAATAATCTTGGACCGATGCTGAAAGCACGAGAAATGCGATCGGGTTCGGACACCACAATGCCCGTAATTTTTAATTTTGTTTTTCCCAAAGAAAATTCATCTCCCATATTTAATCCGGTCTTTATCAGAAAAGAAGATTCAACAACGGCTCCGTTTTTTTTCAGCAACTCCTGTAAAGGTCGGTCGGGATCGTTCTTAAATTCTCCATAAAAAGGATATTGCGGCCCTGATAATGGAATAGCTTTCAGTTCGGTGATCAGGGACCCGGAATTTCCTGGGGAGCCTGGATTTTTAAACTGCGCCATGCCATGCAGTTCCTTCAGGAATAAAAATTCGGTTCCTTTCGGTAAGATTTTTTTCTGATAAGCCAGATCTTCCTTGTCTTGTTCCCAACTGCCTTTGATAGCGATGTCGGCAGCGAGCAACCCTTTAGCTTGCCCCTGGATGGTTGCCTGCACCATATTTGAAAAACTTTTGACCGTCATCACTGCGCCGACGCCAATAGCGATGCAAAGAATAAAGAAGACCATACGTTTCCACGCACCACGAGACTCGGCAAGAACCAGTGAGATCAGTTGTGAATAATTGAGTTGTTTGGATTTCATTATTCTATGTTCTTCCGGTCTGCGATGATTTGCCCATCCTCCAACGTCAGAATTCGCTGACTTTGATTGGCGATCTGAGTTTCATGGGTGACAAGTACGATGGTGGCCTGTTTTACCCGATGCAGTTCCTGGATCAATTTGATAATGCGATCACTGTTTTTTGAGTCGAGATTTCCGGTGGGCTCATCGGCAAGAATGATATCGGGCTCATTAATAAAGGCACGAGCCAGTGAAAGCCGTTGTTGCTCGCCACCCGATAACTGGGCTGGATAATGTAGCATTCGATCACCTAACCCCACCATGCCTAAAAGGTCTTCGGATTTTTTTGTCGCCCCAGGGGTGTTATTGAGTTCTGCGGAAAGAACAACATTTTCCACGGCCGTTAGGGTTGGGATGAGGTGAAAGTTTTGAAAAATAAAACCGAATCGTTTTCCGCGTAACAGGGCCAGTTCGTCTTCATTCAGTTTCGTGATATCCTGCCCGTCTATATTAATGGTACCGCTGGTCGGGGTGTCTAGTCCTGCAATTAGGCTAAGCAAGGTAGTTTTACCACTACCGGAGTGACCCGTGACTGCTATGAACTGACCGCTTGGGATCGTGAGATCAAGCGATTTTAAAATTTCTACCTTGTGGCCCCCGCCGTGCAGGGTTTTTATTAGTCTGATTATTTCGATCAATGTATTAGTAAGAATTGGTTTATGATTAGAGTCTATTGTATTACAAAAATATGCGATCTATTTTACTAAACTGTTATCAAATTACTGGCTATGTTCTAGCAGGATTACTCATAATTCTAGGTGAAAGCGGAGAATTAACTGCTGATACAAAATTGATTATCGATGCAAAACAGGAGAAATTTGTGGTTCTTGCGTTAGGGGATAGTTTGACCGCTGGATTTGGTGTGGATGAGGAATATAGTTTCCCCTCCCGTATCCAGGTAAAAATTGATAATGAAAATCTTGGTTACAAAATAATTAATGCGGGTATAAGTGGTGATACAACTGCTGGAGGAGTTCGCCGTATTAACTGGTTGATGAAGCACAAACCGCAGGTTGTCATTCTTGCCTTGGGTGCGAACGATGGATTGAGAGGATTATCCGTGGATGAAATGCGTTCAAACCTTGAATCTATGATTCGCATATCCCATGAAAATAATGCCCGGGTGTTGCTGGCGGGCATGAAAGCCTTGCCTAACTACGGTAAAGACTATGTAGAAAAGTTTGAGTCAGTTTATCCTGAGTTAGCGAAGAAGTATGAACTTGTCTATCTACCATTTTTATTGGAAGGGGTCGCGGGTGTTAGAGAGCATACCCGTCCCGATGGTTTACATCCTACTGCATCGGGCTATAAAATCGTCGCCGACCTGGTCTGGAAATATTTGCAGCCAATGTTGAAACCAAGTAATTAAGACTTTAACGGTTCAATCCATCGCATTAAATTTTCGTAGCAGTTTCCTGATTCTAAAATCTCCATAGCGGCATCAAAACCTTCCTGCGGACATTGAAAAATTTTTGTCAGATGAGTTAGGCAAGCGGCTTGACTGGCAATTTGAAAAGCTGCGGGTCCTTTTCCAGATTTTAAAGCACTCTCTCCCAATTCTGTAATGGTTTCCCGTTTAGATTCTATTTCCTTTAAAGCCTCGTGGGATTCTGCGATTTGTTTAGAAGTTTTTTCTTCATACATTTCGGAATATATTAGGGAGAGGGCTTGGGTTTCAGCATCTCCATCCTGAATAAAAACCTTGGCTTCTTTGTGGACACCGAATAGGGTAGTTCCTTCCATTCCATTTCCAACAATGACGCGATCGAACTGACTGCGTTTCCCAATTTCAGTTAAAGAGACTTCATAGCCGCGATGAAAATAGGTGGTGGCAAGAAAGTTTTTACCCTCGGCTTGAAGCGGCATGAGAATTTTTTCCAGAGTTGC
>CAZMBO010000066.1:0-9047 GCA_964564655.1 uncultured Nitrospina sp.
TTTATTAATTGTGATAGGCCTAATTGGTTTGATAGCAGGAGCAAAGCTTCTTGTATCAGGCGGAGTTTCCATTGCTAGAAACTTAGGCATCGGAGAATGGTTTATTGGAATCACTGTAGTCGCAATAGGAACAAGCCTTCCAGAGATTGTTTCCTCCATAATGGCCGCTAGAAGAGGGCATGGTGAAATGGCTATTGGCAATATTTTCGGGAGTAATATTTTTAATATCCTGATGGTTCTGGGCATTACATCAATAATACATCCATTGAACATAACAGAACCTATTCATCCAGATCTGATAATTACAACTGGATTCACCTGCCTACTTTTTATATTGACTTTGCGGGGAAAACATTCTCTGGGAAAAATAAGTGGAGCAATTTTATTGGTTACTTATTTTCTATATATAGCGCTAAAAGGTATTGGCGCGCTTTAAAATCAGACGGGAGAATTTGGGCCTTAACGAATTTTTTAATTTTCATCTTTACTGCTTATAATGAGGACCATATCCCCCAGGCCAAAAACAAAACTGCAGCAGCAATACCCATATTTTTTTTCGACAACTTGTAACCAACCGGATTAGAATTAGACTGGTAAGGTTTTAAAGTTTTTGTTTCCTTATTGGCAGCAGCTAGAGGATGCTCAAGGGTATCCAAGTCTTCTTCCATGGTTTTGGGAGCTCGGGCAATAGGCCCATCAATCATCTTACAATTTCCATTAAACTTAGACCCCTCACCAATTATCAAATGGTAGGCAGAAATATCTCCTATTAAGCAACTTTCATTCATTAAGACAACCTTATTTTTAGCTAGCAGATTTCCTCGAATATATCCCTTACTAGTCATATTATGAGTTTTGATGTTTCCTAAAATTTTACCGGCCTTACCAAGCACAATATGACTGGTTGAGTAGATCTCTCCCTCAAAATCACTATTTAAATGCACAATCCCTTTAGCCCAAAGAGTGCCTTTTAGATGCACGCCTTTTTCAAAATACGAGTCCATAGAACTCCCAACTAAAATGAGTATAGAATATGATAAAACAAAATTTCGGAGTGATTAAATAGTAGCAAATAATTAAATAAGTTACAATCTAACCCCATCTACAAAGGCCTTGGGAGCCTGATCCCCTTGTTTTTAGAATCACAAGTTGAAAAACTTGGATTTTGCTGTTAGTTTGTTCACCTTTTTAAAAATAACTAATAAATGAATGAAGGAAGTCAAATGCGTGAAGACCGTGCCTTAAATGAATGCAGAAAAATCAAAGTAACCAAAAATTATATTATGCACCCAGCAGGGTCGGTTCTAATACAAATGGGGAACACAAAAGTCATTTGTTCAGCCACGATTGAAGAAAAAGTCCCTTCATTCCTTAGAGGAAAAGAAAGCGGTTGGGTAACTGCTGAATATTCGATGCTACCCTCATCCACTAATAGCCGCACACAACGTGAAGCATCTCGCGGCAAACTGTCTGGAAGGACCCAGGAAATACAAAGACTCATAGGCCGCTCTCTTCGAACCGTAATCGACCTTCAAAAGTTAGGAGAGCGAACTATCTGGCTGGACTGCGATGTCATTCAGGCAGACGGTGGGACACGATGCGCATCAATTACTGGGGCATTTATGGCAGCGGTGCTGGCATTAAAAAAAATAAAAAAAGAAAAATTGATCAATGAATTACCTATCATAGATTACGTTGCAGCCATCAGTGTTGGTATTGTTGATGGAAAAAAAATGCTAGATCTAGAATACGCTGAAGACTCCAATGCGGACGTCGACCTCAATGTTGTCAAAACTGGCTCTGGCGGTTATGTAGAAATTCAAGGGACCGCAGAGCAGGAACCGTTCGACGACAAACAAATGGAGGCTATGCTTAAGCTAGCTGACAAAGGGATCAAAGAGCTCATCGCTCTACAAAAAAAGATCGTCGGAGTCTAAATATATTGAATTTTGAAGTTTTACCCGCAGTGATTTTAAATATCAATTAATTTCTTCTTAATTAATCGCACCCTCAGCAGGAGATACATGACCGCAGCGAGTCCCCCTGATCCAAATGTCATCCACATCACCATAATCTGATAACGCACTGCAATAACTGGATCAATGCCGGAAAGAATCTGTCCTGTCATCATCCCAGGCAAAGCGACCAACCCAACAGCAAAAAGACTATTGATTTGTGGAATAAGAGAGACATCCAGTGCAAGTCGCCTGGCATTGAAATAATCCTTGTCTCGTTTGATTTCTGACTCAAAACGCTCTGCCGCTAAACTCACCGTGTTCATGGAGTTGGCAAATATCATTCCCGCTATAGGAACGACCAGGCTGGGCTCGAACCATTTTTGCATCTGTAATACAAATTGAGTTATCAACCCAAGCAGGATTAGCCCTGGCACACCAATTGAGATAAAAAACATAAAATAAGATTTAATGTCTTTTTCTTCGAGCGACCTGAGAGCTATCCATGCAGAAACCCCTATCATCACAACGACCAACAGAATGATGACTAACGGTTTCTTGGTCTCGAAAACATAAGTCAAGAAATAGCCGACCAGAAATAGTTGTAGGACCATTCGGATATTCGCATAAAGCCCAGTAAAAGCTTTGAGCTGCCAACGAAACATTACAGCCAGCAAAAATATAGTAGGGATAAAAACCAGACTCAATTCAAGTATTGGAATTGTTTGCATAGGGCTTTCTATAATTAGTTAAGGTTTAAATGAAAAATAAATCTTCATCAATATAACTAGATATTGACCAATCGAAATCGATTCACCCCAATTTTCGGGCATTGATCTTCAATCGGACAAGAGCCACAGTAGGGTGAAACGGGTTTACAGAGGTTTTGTCCAAACGATACCAGCAAATCGTTATAACCTTTCCAAAACCTTTTCGGCAGAATTTCGCGCAACACCATTTCAGTTTCATCAGGTGATTTGGTTTTCACATATCCCCAACGATTAGATATCCGGTGAACGTGGATATCAACACATATACCGGGTTTGTTATGCCCCAGTATCAAAGTCAAGTTCGCCGTCTTCCGCCCCACCCCTTTTAGTTTGAGAAGTTCTTCAAGCTTATCGGGCACCTCCCCGGAATATTCTTTTACCAGAACTTGACACAGGTCTTTGAGCGACTTAGTCTTCTTTCTATAAAATGCTGCGGGGTAAATAGCTTTTTCTATTTTGTCATTCGGGAGTTTCAATAACTCAGCGGGGAGTTTTGCCAATGTGAACAGTCTTGCCGAGGCCAGTTTGGTGACCTCGTCCCTTGTCCTTAAACTAATGATACAACTAACGAGAACAGCAAACGGGTCGTTTTTCTTCGCTATCACCGTAACGCTTGGGGTACGGAATTTTCTAACCGCTTTTTTAAGTTTCTTTAGCCCCTCGACAATGTTAAAATCCTGCTTTTTCCCCACCATAATGCCCTCAATTTAATATATTTGGGTAATTCTTATTAGTAAAAAAGTATTGATTTTGTTAGTATAATAATTGCAACGACCAATATTTCTAATAGAATCAATCAGATGTAGGATGTAAGATCCGTAAACTTATAAACTGGATTTCTGGAAAATGCAGCATACTATTTCTATATTAATGAATAACCATTTCGGTGTTCTTTCTCGCATATCGGGGCTTTTTAGCGGTCGCGGGTTTAACATTGAAAGCCTGAACGTTGCCGAAACTTCGGACCCCGATATTTCACGGATGACGATTGTCACCATTGGTGACGATGCCAAGATCGAACAAATCACCAAACAATTGAATAAACTCGTCGATATTATCAAAGTTGTTGACTTAACAGAGGAAAACTTTGTTGATCGCGAATTGGTATTGATAAAAATGAAAGCAGGAGCCCATGTTATAGAAGAAATGCTTCGAATAGTAGACCTGTTTCGGGCCAAGGTGGTAGACGTCAACTCTTCCACTTACACCATAGAAATCACTGGCGATGAAGGCAAGGTAAAAAGTTTTCTTGAACTTTTGAGTCCCATCGGGATCAAAGAGGTTGTGCGTTCAGGAAGGATTGCCATAAGCCGTGGAAATAAATCGCTCACAACCAATTAAAGTATATAGATAAGGAGAAAAGTTTTGTCTAAGATTTACTATAATAAAGACGCAGATATAAAAATCATCAAGAACAAAACCGTTGCTATCATCGGCTACGGTAGCCAGGGCCACGCTCATGCTCGAAACCTACATGACAGCGGCATCAAAGTCATGGTTGGCCTTAGAAAAAATAGCGCCTTCTGGAAACGCGCTCAAAAGGATGGTCTCAAGGTTGTCACTGTTCCTGAAGCGGCCAAACAGGCTGATATTATAACGATTCTCATTCCAGATGATAAACAACGAGAAATGTATAACAACGATATTGCTCCTCATCTAACAAAAGGACAGGCCCTTGCCTTTGGGCACGGCTTCAATATTCATTTTGGTCAGATCAATCCTCCTAAAGATGTCGATGTATTTATGGTCGCGCCAAAAGGTCCTGGTCACTTAGTACGGCGCACTTATGAACAAGGAGCTGGCGTGCCCTGCCTGATGGCAATTCACCAAAACGCTACTAAGAAAGCAAAAAAAATTGCTTTGGCTTATGCTAAAGGAATTGGCGGTACTCGCGCTGGTGTTCTTGAAACAAATTTTAAAGAAGAAACAGAGACCGATCTTTTCGGAGAACAAGTTGTATTGTGTGGAGGCGTTACCGAGCTGATTCGTTCCGGCTATGACACTCTGGTCGATGCAGGCTATGACCCAAATCTGGCTTATTTTGAATGTCTACATGAACTCAAATTGATTGTTGATCTGATTTACGAAGGTGGAATCGGCAATATGCGTTATTCCATTAGCACCACTGCCGCTTATGGCGATGTCACACGGGGACCGCGTATCATCACCGATGAAACCCGCGCGGAGATGAAGAAAATTCTTGGCGAAATTCAAAGTGGAAGTTTTGCCAAAGAGTTCATTCTTGAAAACAAGGCCAACCGGCCCATGTTCAACGCATTGCTGAGGAAAGGAAAAGAACACCGCGTTGAACAGGTTGGGGAAAAACTACGCAAAATGATGCCTTTCGTCGGTAAAAAATTGCAGTAAGGGTTAAAATTTATGCGCAGTCCCATAGCCAAAGAAGGCTTTATATTTATCATTCCTCTGGCTTTTTTGGCCGCGGTGTTTTACTCGTTCTCGCATTACTGGGCTACCGGGTTATTTGAAGGACTTTTCCTTTTCTGCTGCTGGTTTTTCCGTGATCCTGAACGGAGCATCCCACAGGAGCCTAAAGTAATCGTCTCTCCGGCCGATGGGAAAGTCGTAGAAATTATTAAAGAGAGTGACCCGTTATTGCCGAATGATAACTATATAAGGGTCAGTATATTTTTAAACGTTTTCAACGTGCATGTAAATCGGGTACCTATTGCTGGAAAAATCGAAGCAAAGCGGTACAATAAAGGTAAGTTTCTGAACGCTGCCAACCATAAGGCATCGCTAGACAATGAGCAAAACGCTATCTTACTAAACAACGGTTCGGCCAAAATATTAGTCAAACAAATTGCAGGCCTTATCGCACGGCGCATCGTTTGCTATGCAAAAGAAGGGGATGACTATCAACTAGGGCAACGATTTGGTCTAATTCGTTTCGGTTCCCGAACCGACATCTTTGTTCCCGAAGGAACTGAGTTAAAAGTTAAAAAAGACGATATCGTAAGCGGTGGCAGTTCAATCATTGGGTATTTAAAATAAGATGAAACCAAAAAAAGGCATACATATACTACCCAGTCTTTTCACGACGGGAAATGTTTTTTGTGGATTCTACGCGTTTGTAGCTGTTTTGAACGAAAACTTCTATTACGCCGCCTGGGCCATTGTGATTGGAATGATCTTTGATGGATTGGACGGTCGCATAGCGCGAATGACAAAAACAACCAGTGCCTTTGGAATGCAATACGACTCATTAGCCGATATTATTACTTTCGGTATGGCTCCTGCCTTTCTTGCATATTCTTGGGTTCTTAAACCCTTTGGCCGACTAGGATGGATGGCAGCTTTTCTTTTCCTGCTTTGTACTGCACTTCGCCTGGCGCGCTTCAACGTTACTAAATCTGATATTCGCGGCTCATACTTTATTGGCTTACCGAGTCCAGCTGCTGCTGTAGTGGTCGCATCTATTGTTATTGCATTTGAAGATTTGTTTGCCACACGAATTAACCCATTCATCATGGTCATGGTCATTTATGGGTTGGCCTTCCTGATGGTAAGCAATATTAAATATCCCGCATTTAAAAAATTTGATTTCAAAAAACGTGTAGCTTTTTCGCGATTCCTATTCGTAATCTTATTCCTATACGTTCTTGCAACTATTCCACGCGTGGCCCTATTTATATTAGGCATCACCTATACCGTAATCGGACCTATTGGAATTTTAATTAATAATAAAGATTCGGTTGTCGAGGAAGAAACCACACCACCTGTTCACACACCATAAAAAGATAATATGTCCTGGTTAGATAAACTCAAAGCTGGTATTTACAAAAAGTCCGCGAAAGTTGAAGACCTATGGACCTCGTGTAAGAAATGCAAAGAACAGATATATGTTTCAGAGTTAGAAGACAATCTCAAAGTTTGTCCAAAATGTGAGTATCACTTTCGTCTAGATGCCCGACAACGCATCCATTTGCTTATTGATCCTGAGACGTTTGTGGAACAGGATCAAAATCTGACATCCTCTGATCCGCTAAAGTTTAAAGATACAAAAAAATATAAAGATAGAATGCGTGCCAGCATTAAAAAAAATTCAACCAATGATGCCATCATTACTGGTTCAGGGTTGATGGAAGGACTTTCCGTCGAAGTTGCAGTCTTTGACTTTAGTTTTATGGGAGGAAGCATGGGATCCGTCGTTGGCGAGAAAATAACACGTTCCATAGAAAGAGCCATAGAAAATAATGTGCCTCTAATTATTGTCAGTTGTTCAGGCGGTGCGCGCATGCAAGAAGGCATTTTTTCACTCATGCAAATGGCAAAAACCTCATCGGCTTTAAAAAAACTTAGCGCAAAAAAGATTCCTTATATTTCTATTCTAACTGATCCTACTATGGGCGGTGTATCTGCAAGTTTTTCCATGCTTGGGGATATTATACTTGCCGAGCCAGGAGCTCTGATCGGCTTTGCCGGACCACGCGTGATCGAACAAACAATCAAACAAAAACTGCCCAATGGCTTCCAAAGAGCCGAGTTTCAGTTAGAACATGGTTTAATAGATGGTGTGGTTAAAAGAAAAGATATGAAATCCACTCTGGTACAACTTCTCAATATGCTTCAAAACAAGCCCCTGGGTGCAACGAAGAAAGAAGAAAAAATCCCAAGACTCACCAACCCTCCAGAAGTTCTCGGCGCGTAGCAGAGAGTTCCACTCTCTGGGTATCAGAAAAATATGCCAAGGGAGAGGTCCTTTAAACACCTATTTTTATATTACCGATTTACCAATCAACCTGAAAACGGATGATATTAGAGTTCAGAGTGCCGTTATCTGTCCCTGTTCCACTGGTGAAATCAGAGTGGACATAGTTATACATTACACGTGACATAGGGTTTAACTCCCAGTTAAGTCCCAGGGTCAGATTCTTTTGTTCGCCACCGGTAATACCTGCACTCCGATCATTCAAGTCCAACTCGGCATAACGTATGGCTAATTGCAGTGCACCAGTCCCGTGCCCTTCCGACCAGTTTTTATTCCAATCAAAATTTTCCTTCGGTTTAAAGCGGACGATAACACCTTTTTTCCCAGAATAGCGACGGTTTTCTCCTGTTATATACCAGCTACCTTGAACATAAAAACTATCCAACTGCCCATTAGTGCTCCCATCCTTTTTAACATCTGTAATAACATATTCACCCTGCAAACTGAACTGATCCCGGTTTACAGCAGTTTCTAATCCTATAATATTGAACTCACGAGCAGTGATAGCCCCCGTGGTTATAAAAGTACTTGTAATTTCGGTATCGCGTGCTCCTTTGAATGTCACCTGATTGTCCGTTGCCTTTTCATAACTCCAACTTGCTCCCAAATGAATCCAGGTTTTTCCATCTTCGGAATAATAAGGTGATCCTGAGATTCTGCTGGTAATATTCCAGTCACCATCAATTTGAAAATCAGGCGGCCTTTCACTAGTTTCTTTATTTATAAAAACAGACCAGTTAAGGCCCTCATTGAAAGCGTGATTATAAAAAGCAAAGCCTGTATTTCGAGTTTTGAAAAAGGTATTTGTCAGAGAACGCTCAATAAATGTTAGGTATTTAGAGCTGGTAACAGAATCTAAAGATGCCGGTCGTTTAAAGTGGCCCACCTGAAAATTTCCGAGAACGGGAATACGGGTTATTCCAACATACATATCTTTAAATACTACACCGTCAGTCCCCCCATCCACATCAATATCGAACATATACTTAACCTTTTTATGAAGCAGTCCTGCCATGAAGAAGCGGACCCGGCGAAAACGAGCTCCGTTCTCCTGCTGGCCAAAAGCAGATTTAAAAGAACCGGATTCACTAAAGAAACCCCAATCATGCATAATGCGGCCACCCACCTGAGCCCTAAACTGGTTATCGCGGGTCCGCATTTTAAATCCGTTTTTATAATAAGTAAGAATTTCCTTTTCTTCTTTTTTGTACCTTGCTTTCTCCTTTTGTTCTAAAGTTTCTAGTCTTTTTTCCAGTCTTTCAATTTTCCTTGAACCTTGAGCTTCCACTTTAAAATTACCAAACCAACTAAACAATGAAACCACTAGTCCCAACAAAAACGCTTTCTTAATCGTTTTTCCCATTCTAATTAGACTCTGCCCTTAAAAAAAGATCGATAAAAACAAAACACCATAAACATTAAAAAGAAGCAATTCTCTAATATTCCAACTCTACCGATTTTTGACACGCCACCGACTAACCCTGATTTTTTTGAATCTTTTCATCCAACATCGTTATATTTATAAAAACATATCGATGTACCGTTATATATCAAAATATATATTGCTTGTCAAGAAAAGGCTTCTGAAACGAA
>CAZMBO010000067.1:0-8817 GCA_964564655.1 uncultured Nitrospina sp.
GCCACTTCTTTGGATAAGGATTTAACCAAGGCCACTTGCCCTGCTTTCGATGCAGCATAGTTAGCTTGTCCAGCAAAACCAAATTTACCAACCGGGGAGGTAAGGGTGATGATGCGACCGTATTTTTGCCGCATCATACACTGGACGGAAAGCTTGCAAATATTAAAGGTGCCTGTCAAATTAGTATCAATAACATTTCTCCAGTCTTCTGTTTTCATCATACCGACAATAGAATCCGCACGAATTCCAGAACTGACAACTACGATTTGCAAAGCCCCATGTTTGCTTTCGACTTCCTTGAAAAAGGTTTCTACTTTATCATAATGGGTGACATCAAATTTATGAATATCGAGATATTCTGCATGCGCTGAATTTGTTTCTATAAACTTTTGAGCTTCTTCTTCATTGCTCCGGTAGGTGGCGATGACCTTTGCCCCTGCCTTGAGAAATGCTTCAGAAACAGCCCGGCCGATACCACGTGTGCCCCCAGTAACAACAGCAGTCTGTCCTTTAAAGTCGAATTTCATGGAACAATATTAAATTAAATTTTTAAAAGAAGGAAGAAAAGAAAAGGGGTTATCTTATGCTGTAACGAGACTTGGACTCCGTTGTCTCAAAAATTTATCTGTTTCATTGGCTACAATCACCCCATAATTGGCAGCTCCTAGCCAACCAGACATAATGATACCCACAGACCCGGCATGAAACAGGCCATTTATTTGCTTAGGGAGGTCACGGCTGACCTTGAGCCCTTCAAACTTTGTTCCGAACGATGTGCCGGATGGATGCAGGGTGTAACGTTTAAAAGTTTTTGGCGTTGAAGCTTCAATGTGATCTATTTTTTTTCGGATATCAGGAACATATTTTTCCAATGCATTGAGGGTGGTTTGCTCCAAATCGTTTTTATCGTGTAGATATTCTTTTTCACTGAGATTAGCCCAGTCTTTATATCTTGCGTTTGTAGAGGATACGATGGAATACCGGTCGGTTCCTGGTCGAATTTCAGGATAATAAAATGAAAAAGTTCGGCTGGTAATATCTTTACTCAATATTTTTTCTGTGCAGTACTCTTCGGCTTCAGATGAAAATAGAAGATCACCTACATGTGGAATTTGTTCACCTTTTTTGATTCCCATATAAACCTGACAACTGGAATTATTGAGCCGAACATTTTTTACATCTTTAATATATTCTGGGCTAAACTTTTCCTTGCCCACGAGTTGCTCGATAGTCGTTATGATATTGGAATTTGAAAGAACGGATTTACAGGCAATATCCTGACCGTTGACGCGAACCCCTTGTACAGCTTTATCTTCCACATAAATTTTTTCAACCATACAGTGGGTGCGTATATCTACTCCATTTTTTATGAGTTCCTTTTTCATTTCCTTAATCAGGTGGTCAGTGCCGCCCCGATAGGTAAAGACCCCTTTATCCATAAAATTGGAGAAGACAATGCCGTAGGTAATTGCGGGGTCATCAAGTGTTGAACCGTTCGCATATGTGATAGGTTCCATAAGGAATCGCCAAATATCGGTGCGACCGGGAAAATATTTTTCAAACAACTCACGTGTGGTCATGACTATGTCATCGTAAAAATTCATTCCACGGGCAGTTTGAAAGAATTCGTCTACAACCTCCTTAAGTACGCCGAAACGTTCCTTGAGTATATGGGTGAAATCTAATTTATCGAAAGAGGTGTTCAAAGAAAATTGGGGGTTATCGAAACGGACGTTTTTAAGTTGAATAACCCGGTTGGAGATATCTTGTGACCAGTATTTCCGAAGCGTTTTGATCATTCCGCAAGGAAAACCATGCAAGGAGATATCCATGATATGTCCTCCCTTGCGCTTGAACCAAGTTGCCATTCCCCCCAGATTATAATGGTGTTCGGCCAGCAAGACTTTGTGACCCATCTTGGCAAGAAGATTGGCAGAGGTCATGCCCGCCAAGCCACTTCCTATCACAACCGTGTCATAGGCCGACCGAATGTCTTTTAACCAGTTTCGTTGCAGTTGTGGTTTATTCATTTGCTTTTTGCAATTCGATTATTGATTACGCTTATTTCCGTAAAACGTGGAGATTGGCCATTGAAATACCACTCAATGTGGCCCCAATAATACCTAAAAACCCTTGATCCGTGCCACAGATAAATAGATTGTTTACAGGAGTTTTACCGTTTTTTATTTTACGTGGAGACCCATAAACTGCTCCGTTAAGGTGTCCGGTATATTTTTTGATGGTCTTCGGCGTAAACGAATCTAAAAATACCATATTATCCCTAAAATCGGGGAAAAATGTAAATACCGATTCCAGTGCCTTATTTCGCCAATGTTTTTTGGCTGCGATATAGTCGGTTCGCGGTAATGAGTCCCATTGGGCAAAGTTCGCCATATTGGTTAGTCGAACCAAACCCTCTTTCAGGGGTTGAGGGTAATTAAAATTATTAGAACAGCAAAGAACCCCCGAAGTGATACCGATCATTTCGTCAGGCACTCTATAGTCAAATTTTGGCTGGGTAGAAAAAAAGACGATGCTCTTGTCATAACCCAAATCTCGCGGTTCGCGATCGATAACAAATAAAGATTCCATAAAAGAAACCTGACCAGTTTCACAATCTTCCGTTTCATATAGTTTTGGCGAGCAACGTTTCAAAGTTTCTACATAACCGATGGAAGAAATGACCTTCTCGCAGACCAACTTCTCGCCATTTTCAAGGTTTACGGATTCTACCGTTCCTTTTTTTGCATTGATGGAAGTTATCCCAGACCCCATACGCAACTCTCCACCCAGTTTTTTGAACCTTTCTTCCAGCAGATGTAGTATGTAATGCATCCCACCCACTGGTTTGGCGAAGCCTTCGATAAAGATACTTTTGAACATGATGACGAACTGGTAAAAATCCATATCGCCTTCGCGGGCGTTACCGTAATACATCAAAGGACAGTTGAGCATGTCGATTAAAATAGGGTTCCTTATAAAACGTTCCAGAATAGGACGGGACTCTAATATTTCTTGATCATTCAGATTTAGCTCGTCAAATGAAAGAATTTTTTCAACAAGTTTGTTGAACCCGTCAATTTCTTGCGGAAACTGGTCGGCGACATCCTGCCGAAAAAACTCAAAATCATTGGTGAACCGCAAAACGTGTTCTGGAAAGCGGATCTCTGATATATGTTGCTGGCAAAGGCGAAAATCGTCATGGCTGAAGCGCAGTTGCTTGAGAAGTTTGCCAAGGGGTGAATTACGCACTCCTTTCGGAGTGAAGTTGGTCATTGCATGTAAGCCAACATCAAAAGTTCGGTTCTTGCGGACATAATAAGAGTTCAAACCACCCAAGACGGTGTGTTTTTCAACGATGCAAACTTTTTTGTTGAACATGGCTAGGCGAATGCCCGCAGCCAATCCGGACATACCGGAACCTATGATTATCGCATCGTATCCCATAGTTTATATAGTATAGATCAACTATTAAGGAAACGCTGGTAGTTTCATCTCTATGATTTGGGTTAGATGAGGTTTTTGGGTCAAAATTGCGGGAGGGGAGATCTAGCTTGCGGCAAGCCTGTCTTTTAATAGTGGTTGCAAATAGGTAATGCAACCAGCCAATGTAGCCAGATGTTCATAATCTTTTTCAGGAACTTCAATGTTAAACCGTTTTCTCAGTTCCATAACAATATCCAGAAAATCCATAGAGTCCAGATCAATCTGGTCTCTTAGCTTGGTATTGTCGTCAATTGAACTGATATCCTCATCGGGAGCGATATCTTCAAGAATGTTCAAAATGATCTGTCGCACTTCGTCAATGGTCATCAATAATCTCCTTAATAAGCCTGATTTTAGTTTAAGGTTCAGTAGATTTCAACCCTAAAATCAGCGGTGAGTTGCCACTGAATAATTTGCGGGATTTACCATTTTACGTGCAATATTTATTTATTAGGAGAGCCGGAAGGACGGCTAATTAGCCCTTTTGACGGTTTTTTCTTCGTCATGGGGATTTCTGGGACTTTATTCTTGCGATACGACGACGTGCTTCATTTGAATATCCTGGGCTGTTGGGGTACTTGGCCAGAAAGGCTTCATAATCTTCCAGAGAGTTGGACCGTTTAACCTGTTCAAAAATATTATTCATCATTGTTTGGATTTTCAATGTCACTTTTATATGTTCGAGCCCGTCAGAGAGCGTAGCGATGCGTTTTAAAAATTGAATAGCAGCGTCATAATCTTTATTTTCACGCAATAGTGTTATCTGAAACCGCAAAGTTCGTTTTAAATTTTCTTTAATTTTATGGTCTAAGGGTTCGAGGTCTAGGGCGGTTTCAAAAGCGGAAAGGGCCAGAGACAACTGATTGTTGGTATAATAAACCATTCCCAAATTGTTATAACCTCGAAATGACCTCGGGTTGTTTGCTAAAAAGCGTTTCCAGAGACCTATGGAAGATTTCAGTTTGTTATTTTTTTGTTGCTGCAATGCCAGAGAAAATAATTCCCGCTCAGCTATCAGCAGGTGCTCGGGTGGCATTTCAAAATAAGGATTTACGGCTCGGGAAGGCGTGGCGCAAGACCAGAACCAGAACAAAAAAACCAATATTGATAAACGCCGAACCGCAAATAACTTCATAAAATGAATACTACTCTAATTTATTTTTCCGTCAATAAAACTTGACTTGTATTTAATATGAAATAATCTTATCTTAGCATGATCACTAGGGGCGTTTTTAAACTGAGAGTCCTTTTCGGGACGACCCTTTGAACCTGATCTGGATCATACCAGCGAAGGGAAGTGAAGCCATCTGAAAAGATAAGCTGCATTTCCCTAGTCTGGTTTGGGATGCGGCTTTTTTTATACCCTCCTTTTTCCTGTTTAGGTTTAACTTTAATATCGGTCGAGTTTTTCGAAGACTTAAATAAACTGGACGACTATTTTTTCAGGAGAATTTTTTCGTGGAATTAACCATCAATGGTGAAAAACGAGAGATTAAGAAAAGCCAGAACCTTTCTGATTTGGTAAAAGAGCTGGATATCAAGGCACCCAATTTTGCCATGGCCCTGAACCAGCAAGTTGTTCCTAGGTCGAAATACTATTCCACTACTATTAAAGAAAATGATCAGATAGAAATCGTCCATGCGGTCGGAGGCGGTATTTAATCAATACTTTTATTTAAATGTTTGGAGAATATGAACAAGTATAAAGAATTTATGAAAATAGGCGACAAAACATTTCATTCAAGGTTGATTGTCGGCACAGGAAAATACAAAGACTTCAATGAAACCCGGGAAGCCATAGAAATTTCTGGAGCCGAGATGGTCACTCTGGCTGTGCGCCGCATTGAGTTGGATAAAAATAAAGACTCCATTCTCAACTACCTCGATCCGAAGAAATACACCTTTCTTCCTAATACAGCTGGCTGCTATTCGGTTAGGGAAGCAGTGATGACCTGTGAACTGGCAAGAGAGGCGGGACTTGGCAATATTGTCAAGGTAGAGGTAATTGGTGATGAGAAAACTCTATTCCCCGATAACGAAGCAACCCTGGAGGCTTCAAAACTTTTAATCAAAGATGGTTTTCACGTTTTGCCCTATTGTACTGATGATGTTGTGCTCTGTAAGAAATTGGAGGATGCTGGGTGCTCAGCGGTCATGCCACTTGCCGCCCCTATAGGGTCAGGATTGGGCATACGAAACCCATACAATATTAAATTGATTTTGCAAGCTGTTAAATGTCCCGTCATCATTGATGCGGGTGTTGGCACCGCTTCGGACGCCAGTCGTGCAATGGAGTTGGGTGTCGACGGAATTTTAATGAACACCGCTATCGCCGGCGCGAAAGATCCATTGAAAATGTCCATGGCAATGAAAATGGCGGTGGAGTCCGGGCGAATGGCTTATGATGCAGGAAGAATTCCCAGAAAACTTTATGCCTCTGCGAGCAGTCCAATGGATGGGTTGATCGATCTTTAACTTTTAAAACGAAATGCAGACATCACAACACAACGACCTTGACTTTTTGCGTGTCTACCTCATTTCAGATTTTAGCCATCATCAGGCAACGCGGGTAACTGAGCAAGTAGAAAAGGCATTGCAAGGTGGGGTGCGGGCGTTGCAACTTAGAGAAAAACATTTGAGCTCAAAAGAGTTGCTTGCACAAGCTCTTGAAATAAAGCCAATCATTAAAAAGTATGATGCAAAACTTTTTATAAACGACCGTGCCGATATAGCTGAAATTGCTGGTGCGGATGGGGTTCACCTCACCGAGACCAGTGTTCCTGCAGCTGAAATAAAAGATAAATTTAGGAATCTTATGGTAGGGGTTTCGACCCATGAAAAAGAAGGAGCGCTATTAGCGGAGGCAGAAGGAGCTGATTTCATCACTTTCAGTCCAATTTTTGAAACGCCATCAAAAACTCATTTTGGACCTCCCCAAGGACCGCAACGGCTCGGTGAAATCGTAAAATCAGTTCACCTTCCCGTACTGGCTTTGGGAGGAGTTAAATTAAACCGCGTTCCCGAAGTTCTGGAACAAGGCGCTCATGGAGTTGCCGTCATTTCAGGCATCTGGGACTCACAAGATATAAAACAGCAGGCATTTGAATATATGCATCATTTTGGAGGAGTAACATCATGACAACATCTAACGGTAATGGAAACAGACATGGCGCTACAGATGAAAAAGTAAATATCTCCACCGATCCGATTTCTCCCAAATCGAAAAAGGTCTATGTTTCAGGAACAATTCATTCAGATATTAAGGTACCGTTCCGAGAAATTTCTCTTTCGGCTTCCACAACCGTAAATGGCAATGGTAATGGATATCATATTGAACAAGATGAAAGTTCGTTGATCGTTTACGATACATCAGGACCTTACACTGATCCTGATGCAAAAATAGATATTCGAGAAGGACTCGACCCCATTCGCTTGCCGTGGATCATAGGTCGCGGTGATGTAGAATATTATGATGGCCGAAAAATTGAACCCAAAGACGATGGCTATCGGGAAGGTGAAAATCCCAATACAGAACGGTTTCCTAAAACCCGCGATAAGGTGTTACGTGCGAAACCTGGACAAAACGTTTCGCAAATGTATTATGCAAAAAGAGGCATCATTACTCCCGAAATGGAATTCATCGCCATCCGAGAGAACCAGAAACGCAAGCAGTGGGTTGAGAATGAGGAGCGCGAGCAACGGCTGACCGGCAACTCCTTCGGTGCAAGCCTACCACAGGAAATCACTCCTGAATTTGTTCGCGATGAAGTAGCACGAGGACGCGCCATCATACCAGCAAACATCAATCATCCAGAATCCGAGCCGATGATTATCGGACGAAACTTCCTAGTAAAAATTAACGCCAATATCGGTAACTCGGCAGTTACTTCTTCGATAGAAGAAGAAGTTGAAAAAATGGTCTGGTCATCACGTTGTGGAGCTGACAATGTGATGGATCTTTCAACTGGCAAAAATATCCATACAACGCGCGAATGGATTTTAAGAAACTCACCTGTGCCCATTGGCACAGTTCCAATTTATCAGGCGTTGGAAAAAGTTGATGGAAAAATCGAAGATCTGACATGGGAAATTTATCGCGATACCTTGATCGAGCAAGCCGAACAGGGTGTCGATTATTTTACCATCCATGCGGGCGTACTGCTCCGTTATGTGCCAATGACCGCTAAACGCGTTACCGGTATTGTCTCCCGCGGTGGTGCTATTCTTGCCAAGTGGTGTCTTGCACATCATAAAGAAAATTTCCTCTACACTCATTTTGAGGAAATCTGCGAGATCATGAAGACTTATGATGTTTCCTTTTCATTGGGTGACGGACTGCGTCCTGGTTCTACCGCTGATGCCAACGACGAAGCGCAGTTTTCTGAATTGGAAACGCTCGGTGAATTAACGCAGATCGCCTGGAAACATGAAGTCCAGACCATGATCGAAGGTCCGGGTCACGTTCCTATGCATATGATCAAAGAAAATATGGAAAAACAGTTGAAAGCCTGTGGCGAAGCGCCTTTCTACACATTGGGACCGTTGACAACCGACATCGCGCCGGGATACGACCACATCACCAGTGGCATCGGCGCCGCCATGATCGGTTGGTATGGAACGGCTATGCTCTGTTACGTTACCCCTAAAGAACATTTGGGGCTACCAAATAGACAAGATGTTAAAGAAGGTGTTATCACATACAAAATCGCGGCGCATGCTGCTGACTTAGCGAAAGGCCATCCCGGCGCGCGAGTACGCGATGATGCATTGAGTAAAGCTCGCTTCGAATTCCGTTGGGAAGATCAGTTCAACCTTTCGTTGGATCCAGAAAAGGCGTTGGAATTCCACGATGAAACTTTACCAAAAGACTCGGCGAAGGTGGCGCATTTCTGTTCCATGTGCGGCCCGCATTTTTGTTCAATGAAAATCACGCAGGATGTACGAGATTATGCCGAACAAAAAGGTCTCGAGGAAGAAAAGGCTATCGAGGAAGGCATGAAAGAAATGTCTGACACCTTCAAAGAAAAAGGTGGTGAGATTTATACCAAATCTCACTAGTTAGTCATTACCCCTGTAAATCAGCCCAATAGCAGTATTTTTGTTTTAAAGGAAAGAACGTACCTGTGACCTTCGTTGAGTAGGGACTTGACCAAAGACGGTGCAAGAATTAGAATAGCAAGTATCTGATTTTTCAGGCGCGTAGCTCAGGGGTAGAGTACTTGCTTGACATGCAAGGGGTCGGCGGTTCGAAACCGCCCGTGCCTATTTTTAAAGAAATAATTGGTTTAAAATCAGGCATCATGCCAATATGCATGGTGCCTTTTTTCGGGT
>CAZMBO010000068.1:0-6691 GCA_964564655.1 uncultured Nitrospina sp.
TATTAAAGACACCAATATTACTGTCCAAGAGTTGATTAAACAAAAAATTGCTTTGCTGGGTGAGAACATCAATATTGGTAAATTTGTAAGGTTCGAAGTTTAATGTCCGAGGCTATTTATAAAAGGGTGCTGTTAAAATTAGGCGGAGAAAGTCTGGTTGCCGAAGAAGGAGATTTTGGTCTTGACGAAAATGCCTTGAAGAATATTACAGAAGAAATCAGAGCCGCTAAAGATCTGGGTGTTGAAATAGCGATTGTAATTGGTGGAGGAAACATTCTCCGAGGTGCTTCATTAAGCTCGATTGGCATAGAGCGGACCACCGGTGATTATATGGGAATGTTAGCAACGGTTATTAATGCGCTAGCTCTCCAGGCTGCGTTAGAGCAGGCAGGTATTGCCACCCGTGTTCAGACTGCCATAGAAATTCAAGCGGTTGCCGAAGCCTATGTCCGCCGGAGGGCGGTTCGGCATCTGGAAAAAGGACGTGTCGTTATTTTTGCAGGAGGAACAGGTAACCCTTATTTTACTACAGATACTGCAGCCTCTTTAAGAGCTATGGAAGTCGGAGCCGATGTGATTTTTAAAGCAACAAAAGTGGACGGCATTTATAGTTCAGATCCCAGGACAGACAAAGATGCAATAAAGTATAAAGAATTGAGCTATCTAGATGTGTTAAAAAAAGGACTAAAGGTAATGGATTCAACTGCAGTTTCTCTCTGTATGGATAATAAGTTGCCTATGGTAATATTTAATTTCCGCCAGGAGCATAGTATAAAAAGAGTTTTATTAGGTGAAAAAATTGGAACAACCGTGGGGGCTTAAAAAATGGAAGAAGAATTAATAAAAGACGCTGAGCGTAAAATGAAAAATTCGATAGACCATTTGCTTCACGAACTGGGAAAATTAAGAACAGGGCAAGCATCGGTAGCTTTGCTAGATGACCTGTTAGTTGATTATTACGGTAATCCTACGCCTTTAAAACAAGTCGCTACTCTAGGAGCGCCTGATAACCAGACTTTAACAGTACAGCCTTGGGAAACATCGATCCTGAAAGATATTGAAAAAGCAATTCAAGGTTCTGATCTGGGTTTGACTCCCAACAATGATGGTAAGGTAATACGATTGACTATTCCACCGCTAACAAATGAAAGACGACAGCAACTGGTGAAATTGGTAAAAAAGCAATCGGAGGAATGCAAGGTGGCTATTCGAAATATCCGAAGGGATATTAACGAGAAACTCAAGAAATCAGAAAAAAATCATGATATTTCTGAAGATGTAGGGCGTAAGGCGCACGATGCAACTCAGAAAATTACCGATAAATTCGTGGCAGAAGTAGATAAGATTATCCAGACAAAAGAGAAAGACATAATCGAAGTTTAATTTCTTCTTGATATTTAGTTTTGACGCTGCTCGGTCGTTTATTCAGGAGTCTTCTTCTTGGTCGAATCAAAGTTACAGGAGAAAATCGACCTACATCGATTGCCCAGGCATATTGCCGTTATAATGGATGGTAATGGACGGTGGGCACAAAACAATTCACTCCCCAGAGTCGAAGGTCATTGGGCCGGTGTTAAAGTTGTAGATCGTATAGTTACCTTAGGGTGTAAACTTAACCTCGAAGCATTGACCCTGTATTCCTTCTCCGATGAAAATTGGAACCGCCCTTCCGCCGAAATTGGTACCCTAATGAAAATCTTGGATTTTTATCTCAAAAAAGAACTGAAGAGAATGAAGGAAGAAAATATTCAGTTCAATATCATTGGGCATATAGAAGACTTGCCGACCTCCATACAAAAACTAATTCAATACTCAATTGATGAAACAAAAAATAATACGGGAATGATTCTCACTTTGGCTTTAAGTTATGGAGGCAGGCAAGAAATTCTTGATGTTGTTAAAAAAGTAGCTCAAATGGTGAAAGATGGAAAAATTTCAACCGAAGAAATCGATTTTCCGCTGTTTGAGTCTTTTCTTTCGACTCACCCTATGCCCGACCCGGATCTTTTGATTAGAACCAGTGGAGAAAGGAGAATCAGCAACTTTCTTCTATATCAAAGTGCGTACACAGAATTGCATTATAATAATGTTTTATGGCCTGATTTTACGGAAGATGATTTTCTAAACGCCATTATTGATTATCAAGGTCGAGACCGCCGGTTTGGAATGACCCAGGAACAAGTTGCCAAAGCCTAATTTTTTTAATGGCCCAGAGTGTAAACCCATTTTTCCCTATTATTTGCCACTGAAATAAACTTTTAATCCGTTGAGGAGAAAATTTTGGAACGCATTATCAGCGGAGTCATAGCAATTCCCCTAGTACTCGGGATTACTTTGTATGGGCACCCCTGGTTATTTTTTATTTTGATTGCGTCTCTTGTTTTGGTTGCCGCGTACGAATATTTTTCTATGATTACCAATGCAGGATTGAGTGGGTTTCCTGTTATAGGTATGGTTTTGAGCTTTCTTCTGCTTGTAGCCTACTTTTTTGTTCCTCAAAATTTGCCGGTTTTTATTTTTTGTATTCCCCTTACATTATTTACTGTCTGGTTTTTTAGGGGAAAGAATGTGCGCGTGGAACTCGACCCTATTGCCTATACCTTGTTCGGTATTTTCTATACTGCAGGACTAGGGGGGTACTTTTTTCTAATTGGCAATTTGCAAGGGGGTCGGGAAATGGTAGTTTTTGTTTTATTGTTTATTTGGGTTGGAGATACAATGGCCTATTATGGAGGGCAAAAATTCGGGAAACGAAAATTACTGGAGGTTGTTAGCCCAAATAAAACTATTGCTGGGGCTGTGGCCAACGTTGTCGGCACTTTAGTTGTTGCTTTGTTAGCGAGCAACCTGTTTTTCAGTCAGATTCCCCTATTCCATTGTTTGATTGTGGCTTTCATTTGCGGTATTATTGGCCAGCTCGGCGATTTAGTAGAATCGCTCATAAAGCGGAATTGTCAGGTTAAAGATTCTGGAACCCTGATTCCAGGGCATGGAGGGGTTTTAGATCGCATTGATAGTCTATTGTTTGCGGGCCCGACTTTTTATTGTTACTACCAGTTGTTCTTGGCGACCGAATTTATATGAAAAAAATATCACTTCTCGGTTCTACTGGCTCAATCGGCGCTAATGTGCTGGATGTGATTGAACGTAATCCAGAAAAATTTCAAATTTTTAGCATGTCTGCAGGCAACAATGTTGACTTGTTTGCAAAACAAATCAGAAAATTTAAGCCTCGAGTCGTAGCCCTATTCGACACCAAAAAAATCCCAACGTTAAAGGAACAAATCGCTGATCTGGATATTGAGATTTTATCCGGCGAAGAAGGTTCCATTGCAGTTGCCACCTTGCCGGAGGTAGATGTGGTTGTTTCCGGTGTAATGGGAAGTGCGGGTCTATTACCTGCTATTCACGCGCTAAAATCAGGGAAAAACCTTGCTCTGGCGAACAAAGAAACTCTTGTTATTGCTGGTGAGCTGGTACTCAGAGAAGCGAAAAAAACTAATTCGCAAATCATTCCTATTGATAGCGAACACAGTGCTATTTTTCAGGTGTTGAATGGAGAAAAAAAAGAACAAATCAAAAAAATTATCTTGACTGCATCGGGTGGTCCCTTCCGCACATTCAGCTTGGATCAAATGGAAACTGTTACAGTAAAAGATGCACTCAAACATCCTAACTGGGATATGGGTGCAAAAATTACTATCGACTCATCCACCATGATGAATAAGGGGCTGGAATATATTGAAGCCAAATGGTTGTTTGGTGTCAATACTCCGATCGAAATTATTGTCCATGCTCAAAGTATCATTCACTCGATGATAGAGTTTGTTGATACATCTATAATAGCGCAGTTGGGTATTCCAGATATGCGCGTACCCATTGCCTATGCCCTGACTTACCCTGACCGGTTTGAATGCGATTTACCCTCGTTAGATTTGACTACCATGGGCAACTTGACCTTTGAAGCACCCGACTTTGAACGGTTCCCTTGTCTGCGGTTGGCCATTGATGCAATGGAAATTGGGAAAACCATGCCTGCTGTGCTCAATGCTGCGAATGAAATTGCGGTACAGGCGTTCCTCGAAGAACTCATCCCTTACAAAGATATCGCAGAACTCATTCGTATGGTCATGCAAAACCACAATCCATCTCCATTAAAAGAATTGCAAGATGTTTTGATTGCAGATCGATGGGCTCGCGAAGAAACTACAAAGTTAGTCACCGTCACCCATTAGTACCCTTTTGGACATGAGAGTAATTTAATGGCTATCACATCAAGGGGCGATGGGTAAACTCTTTTAAGCAAGCTTTCGAATTTGGTTTATAGAAAGAGGTGTGAAGTTTATTGCTTCTTTAACAGGCAGGATACTTAAACAATCGGTTATAAAAATTTTATTAAATGAGCTCACCTATAATTCGTATTGGTAATGGTTATGATGTGCACCAACTGGTTTCAGGTAGAAAACTGATTCTCGGCGGTGTTAATATCCCTCATTCAACAGGGCTCGATGGGCATTCAGATGCTGATGCATTGCTGCACGCATTATGCGATGCTCTTTTGGGGGCAGTTGGTGCGGGGGATATTGGTACGCATTTCCCGGATACCGATCCACAATGGAAGGGGATCTCCAGCATTATTTTACTAGAGCAGGTCACCGCAATTTGTAGGGAAAAAGGGTTTGAAATTGCGAATGTTGATACCATCATCGTTGTGCAAAAACCAAAACTAGCCCTGTTTTTCCCTGATATGAAAAAGAATATTGCACAGGCCATGGCAATAGACATCGGGCAGATAAATATAAAAGCCACAACCACAGAAAAATTGGGTTTCGTTGGCAAGGAAGAAGGTATTGCTGCGTATGCCGTAGCGTTATTGTACAAAATGGCAAACTAAAATGATTAACTCGCGCATTGTCATAACCGGTATTGGATTAACATCCCCCAACGGTAATAACCTGAAAGAGTTTCGTCACAACCTACTAAATGGTGTATCGGGAGTTAAGGAGTACGAAACCCGTTATATGGGGAAAGTTCTTGCCGGAGTTTGTGATTTTGACGAGCTCAAATACCAGAAAAAAAAAGAACGTCGTCGCGGAACCCGTGTGGGTTCAGTTTCCATATATTGTTCGCGAGAAGCTTTTGCTGATTCGGGGCTCGACCTTGAGTCGATTGACCGTTCACGAATCGGGGTTTATCTGGGAACCACAGAACATGGAAATGTAGAAACTGAAAACGAAGTCTACAACATCAGCAAATACGATTACGATGTGAAGTACTGGTCGCATCACCATAACCCCAGAACTGTGTCCAATAATCCTGCCGGTGAAGTTACTTTGAATATGAAAATCACTGGTCCCCATTACACCATTGGGGCAGCCTGTGCTGCGGGTAATATGGGAGTTATTCAAGGAGTCCAAATGTTACGGCTTGGGGAAGTGGATTTAGCGTTAGCTGGCGGCGTTTCTGAAAGCATCCACACATTCGGCATTTTTGCCAGCTTCAAAAGTGAGGGTGCACTTGCCGAACACGAAGACCCAACAAAAGCCAGTCGTCCCTTCAATAAAAACCGAAACGGAATTGTCTGCTCCGAAGGAGGTTGTGTCTATACGCTCGAACGCTTAGAAAATGCCAAAAAACGGGGGGCAAAAATTTATGGAGAAATTGTAGGCTATGCCTCAAATTCCGATGCTGTAGATTTTATTTTGCCAGATCCAGCCAGACAGACCCAATGTATGAGGTTAGCTCTTGATCAAGCTGGACTCAAACCAGGCGACATCGATATTCTAAACACCCATGCAACCGCAACACAGATGGGAGACATCCAGGAAACCAAAGCCATACGCGAAGTGTTTGGTAATGATTCTAAAACCCGCATCAATAACACAAAAAGTTTTATCGGTCATACTATGGGTGCTGCAGGTACTCTGGAATTATCAGGTAACTTACCAGCCTTTGAAGATAATATGGTGCACCCTACCATTAATCTCGATGACCTAGACCCTGAATGTGCCGTGAACAACCTTGTTGCAAATACACCGGAAAAACTCCCTTCAGTAAACTACATCATGAATAACTCCTTTGGCATGTTCGGCATCAATTCTGTATTAATTGTCAAAAAATTTGTTTCAGGAACTTGAGTTTTGCCGCTTTCTTCTTTTAAAGCTGTTTTTTTTGATGTTGGGGGAACCTTGATTCGTGTTCATCCTTCAGTGGGTGATGTATACGCAAAGCACGCGCGTGCTTTTGGTTTCTCGGGAACCGCTGATGAGCTTAACAAGGGATTCCGTTCGCAATGGAAAAAAATGGGTGGTATCGAATCTTTGGGGAATAAAACTGGCGCAGAAGTAGAAGAAAAATTTTGGAAAGATTTGGTGTTTGAAGTTTTTCAACCTTTTGGGGGGCTAGATCGTTTCGATAAGTATTTTAAATTAATTTTTGAGGTGTTTCGCGATGGCTCCAATTGGAAGATATATGAAGATGTGATCGAGTCTCAAATTTTTGGAAAATTAAAAGAACGGAAAATTATTTTAGGTGTTATCTCGAATTGGGATTCGCGACTGACTTCGACCTTGGATAATTTAGAACTGGCAGACCATTTTAAATTTATTCTTCCTTCAGCGGTAGTAGGTTCTGCAAAGCCAGATAAAAAGATTTTTGATGAAGCGATACGCCTTAGTGGCGTTGAACCTCA
>CAZMBO010000068.1:6791-8330 GCA_964564655.1 uncultured Nitrospina sp.
ATTTCATTGTTTTTGCCTTTTTCAGCACCTTATTTTTATTTCTTAAATCCAAAATTAACAACAGATAAAAAGGAAGGTATTCAATCCAGGGAATCCACATTTTCCATGATTGTGTTTCTTGATAGTCAAAATAAAAATCGAGGTAATAAAGTCCGACGAGACCTGTTAAAAGAATCCATGATCTAAGAGGAAACAAACATAGAAAAGGAACCACCCAGCAAAGGTACCAAGGGTTTTGAATTGGGCTGAGCAAAAATACCAAAGCCATCAATATGAAAAACTGTTTCAAGAATGTTTCCGGGTCTTCAAACAACGAAGTATTTTTCAACAAAAGCCAGATAAGAACTCCTATCAAAATGCAAACTACGGTTAGTTTGCTCAGGAAAATGGGCAATGGATTTGAAAAAAATGAAATATTGCTTAATTCCCCCGGCAGGTTTTTGAAAATAAAAACTAAACAGGAAAAAATGCTATCATTGCTTTGCCAGTAGAGTGAATATGCTTTAAGACCATCGAACATTTTTAGCCCTATCCCCATAAAAGGAATATAACCCAAAACTATTATGCTAATAAAAAGTAGCGAGTTGATTATTGGGGGTAGCCAGAGATTGCCCTCTTTTTTGCGGGAATTTTGAAGACAGGATTGGAAATAAAGCGGAAATAAAATAGCGGGATATAATTTACCTAGAAAACCTAAGGCAAGAAAAACAGTAGCGAGACTATGCCGGTGGCTGACCAGAAAATAAATCGAGCCGCATAGGAATGCAATTCCAATGATATCCAAATGAGTTGAATTGAAAGTTTCTTTTATTATCAATGGGCACCAAAAGTAGACAGCGCTCATATTTTTATTTAATCCCAGCTTAGCCAAAATCCCGATAATGAAAAACAATGTTAGAACATCAAACAGCAGGAAAGCGATCCGCATGGCAAGAATACTATCGGGTTTAATAGAATGAACAGCTCGGAACACAAACTGAGCCATAGGAGGATAAATTGTGGGAACTCCGGGATGGTTCACTCTTTCTAGATATTTTAGGGATTTTGGAGATTCCCATTTCAAAGCTGATAGTTTTTCCAGTTCCCTTTCATTTCTTTCGTTATAAATTTCGTAATAAGTTTCAGGGTTCTGAATTCGTAATTCTTTAAATTCGTGAACTTCAGAGGGGGAGTATTCGAAAGGATTAATATTATTAGCAAAAACTTTTCCATCCCAGAGGTAACGATAGACATCGTCTTCTTGTATTTGTTGCGCAGGTAAAATAGAAAGTCGGAATAACAAGCCGAGGGCAATCATGGCCCAAAAGGTAAATCGATCTTCCGGTTGCTTTAATAGGATGGTGCAAGTGGCGAAGAAAAGCAGGGACAGTGAAAAATAAATTGCCAGATAAGTGAGAATGGGACGATCAGCATAACCTTCTCCCCAGTTAAACTCTTTTGAAATGTGGGTAAGAAATAAATAGAGGAGTAGACTAACAATTCCCAGGAAAATGACCTGGAGGCGTGGGCGCATAAGAGACTAATACGTTTGTGCGAAGG
>CAZMBO010000069.1:0-2128 GCA_964564655.1 uncultured Nitrospina sp.
CATTTTTTTGCCAAGGAAGAACCCTGTTCCTCTTCTAGGTAAATAGGGCAGCGGGGATGAAAATGGCAAGCAGCGGGCGGTTGAAGAGGGGAGGGGACATCACCTGTCAAGGGTTCGAAAGGTTTACGCTCTCCTAAATCTGGAACTGAATTCAAAAGCGACTTAGTATAAGGATGTTTAGGATTATTAAATATATCCTCTGCCGGACCCTGTTCAACGATTCTCCCAAGGTACATGATAGCGACTGTATTTGCGAGATACCTCACCACACTTAAATTATGGCTGATAAATAAGTAGGTCAGGCTATATTTAATCTGTAAATCTTTCAGAAGATTTAATATTTGCGCTTGCACTGAAACATCGAGGGCGCTGGTAGGTTCGTCTAGAACCAGGAATTCAGGTTCAAGAATCAAGGCCCTGGCAATAGCTATTCTTTGACGCTGGCCGCCTGAAAATTCATGAGGGTACCGTTCCAACACAGAATCACTCAGACCTACTTCTTTCATTACGCGCGAAATTTTTTCTAATTTTACTTCATAAGACAGTTCTGGAAAATGAACTTCAAGTCCCTCCCCAATAATTCCTTCGATATTCATTCTGGGTTGCAGTGAACCAAAAGGATCTTGAAAAACCATTTGCATATTTTTTCGAAAATATTTTAGGTAGTTTCCGGTTAACTCCATTAAATTTTGTCCTGCAAAAATCACTTCGCCTTGAGTGTATGAATTTAATCTTATAATAGATTCCCCAAGCGTGGTTTTTCCACAGCCAGATTCGCCCACTAAGGCAAGTGTTGATCCTTTAGGAATTTCCAGACTTACATTATCCACAGCTCGGATGTGATTAACCGTGCGTAGAAACACACCTTTCTTTACCGGAAAATGTGTTTTGAGATTTTTAACGGAGACGAGTGGTAAGGGAGATGGATGATTTTGGGGAATAGTTTTTTTCTGGGAGTTCAAATCCCATTTGCCATTATTTCCCGCATCCAAAAGATGACAGGCAACCTGATGGCCTTTGGTTAAAACGTGAGACACACTTTCATTGTTGCAAATATCCATTTGTGCGGGGCAACGATCCAAAAATCGACAACCTTCCTTATAATCAGTTGCCGAAGGTACCACGCCTGGTATGGTATCAAGCAGAAAAGCGGGTTTTTCTAGTTTGGGTATCGAACTAAAAAGTAGTTTAGTGTAGGGGTGGGCCATGTTTTGAAATATTTGTTCTCGGTTACCGTATTCTGCAATGCGACCTCCGTACATGACACAAAGATCGTCTGCCATCTGGTTTACGATTCCCATATCGTGCGTGATGAGTAGTATTGCCATGCCGGTTTGTTTTTGCAGGTCACTCATCAATCGTAATACCTGAGCCTGAATTGTGACATCCAAGGCGGTGGTGGGTTCATCCGCTATAAGTAGTTTGGGTTGGCAGGCTAAAGCCATAGCAATCATTACTCTTTGTTTCATGCCACCTGATAATTGATGTGGAAAGTCATCGATTCGCTTTTGGGGGTCAGGAATTCCAACACGATCCAGTAAATCAATGGCACGGTTACGAGATTCACTTTGTGCAATTTTCATATGTTGTTTTAAGGGTTCCTGCAACTGATCCCCAATTCGAAAAAGAGGATTCAGCGAGGTCATAGGCTCCTGAAAGATCATGGCAATATCATTGCCACGTAGTAAACGCATCTCTTCCTGGTCGAGTTTGGATAGGTCTCGATCTTCGAAAAAAACTTTTCCTGAAGGATGATAGCCGTTTTCCGCAATCAGTTTGATTATGGAAAATGCTGTTTGTGTCTTCCCGCAACCTGACTCACCGACCAATGCCAGGGTTTTACCTTGTTCCAGATCGAAAGAAACTCCATCGACGGCACGGGCAATTTTTCCGGCCCCGGCATTAAAGTGAGTAGAGAGGTTTTTGACAGATAAAAGCATTTTTTATTAAAGAGTTTTTCTTGGGTCGAATGCGTTTCTTATACCTTCACCTACAAAGGTAAGGAGTGTGATCGTCAAGCTAAGCGTTATGAATGTGGGCAGCAAAATCCATATGGCATGTAAATTATTTTTCCCTTGAGCCAATAGTTCTCCCAGGCTGGGCGCAGGACTGGGTACACCAAGATTTA
>CAZMBO010000069.1:2228-8324 GCA_964564655.1 uncultured Nitrospina sp.
CTAGGCAAAAATCCACCAAAATCTTTTTCGCTATAAGTGATTGCGATTGGGAAATAGGGTTTTCCTTCGACCACAAGTAATATGGGTCGGATGTTGCAAATTAATTCTGCAGGGAGAGAGATGATGAAAAGGAAAATCAATAATAAAAAACTGTAATAAGCGCGCCGATCCTTTCTGAAAATGCCCAGCTTGGTTTTCCATTCTTTGTTTAAACGCAGCATATTATCCCTGAGATTCGTCAAAAGATATTCTAGGATCTATAAAGACATATGAGAGGTCGGTCAATAACTGGCCAATCAAGGCCATCAATGAAAAAATAAAAAGTGTTCCAAGAACAATGGGGTAATCTCTTTGTATTACTGCTTGATAGGAAAGTAAGCCGAGTCCATCGAGAGTAAAAATCTGCTCAAGCAATAGTGACCCCGTAAAGAACATCGCGAGAAAGGCAAGGGGAAAACCTGTCACCAATGGGATTAGAGAGTTTTTTAGCACATGTTTAAAGAGTACTTTTTTTTCAGATAAACCCTTGGCCCGTGCTGTCAGGACGTATTGCTTTCTCATTTCTTCCAAGAATGCGTTCTTGGTGAGTAGAGTCAAAGTTGCGAACCCGCCTAGCACATAACAAAAAAGTGGTGCTGCCAAATGATGTAAATAATCTACAAATTTTTCCCAAAATGTCCAACTCTCATAGCCGGGAGTACCTGCGGAAGTCAATCCGGCTATGGGTATAAGATGTGTTAAAGCACCATCACCCGGACCCAAAAGTACTATAAGAAATATAGCAAGTACAAAGCCTGGCACGCTGTAACCGATTAAAACAATCAAACTTGTCCATGTATCAAAACGGCTGCCGTTTTTTACTGCTTTAGCGATACCCAGAATAATACAAATGGTATAAGTTAGAAAAAAACTAGTTACACCTAATGAAGCGGAAACAGGAAGTTTTTCTTTAATCAAAGATAAAACAGATTTATTTCTATAAAATGAATTTCCAAATTTAAAAACGAGAAACCCTTCCCAATTATCGTAATTGAAAACGGATTCCATTAAAGTTCCATTTTTATTTTGCGGTGAGTACCATATGAATGTTCTCAGGTACCTTTCCCAAAGTGGTTTATCAAGATGATAAATCTTTTTGAGCTCTTCAAAATGTTTGGGATCCAATTCCCTTTGTTTACTGCCTGGTCCCGTCATGGCATTTCCACCTGCCTCCGTGAGGGTACTTCCATGGCCCATTAAAAGAGACTTCATTTGATCAATGGGACCACCAGGGACGAACTGGGTCGCGATGAAAGTAATGGTGATAATCCCGATCAAAGTCGGAAACATCAATAGAAGACGACGGATAATGTAAGAGGTCATATTAAAACAATATCAACGAAAGGAAATATAGGATTCATTTAAAGAGTTTAATCAAGCAAAGATTTAGTTGAGAGGTGTACCGTCTGCACGTGCTTTTTTAAGTTTGTTTACCCTCTCTTTATCCCACCACCACCATTCCAGAACATTGTTGTTAACGGCACTTTGTGAAGCATTTATTTTTGGTCTGCCAAATTTATTCCAGTAGACAGCTCTGTCATATGCGATATACCAATGGGGTACCATGTAATATTGATGGGTCAGTATCCTATCCAGGGCTTGGATATTCACCACTAAGTCTTTTCGTGTTTTTGCTGAAACGATCTTTTCTATTAATTCATCAAGAGCTGGATTTTTTATACCCATATAGTTTCTTGTTCCCGGGGTGTCGGCGGCGTCACTACTCCACATATACCTTTGCTCGTTGCCTGGTGAGCGACTTTGTGGATAGCCGGCTACAATCATCCCGAACTTAAAATTTCGCAAACGTTCCTCATATTCGGCAATCTGGACCACTTTAATGTCCATTTTTACGCCAACTTTTTTCAAGTTATTCTTATAAGGTTCTGCGATTCGCTGAAAACCGGGGCCGGCCAGCAAAAGTTCAAATTCCATGCGATTATTTCCCTTGCTTCGAATACCATCACTTCCGATTTTCCAACCTGCGGAATCGAGAAGAGAGTTCGCCACTTTGAGATTTCTTTCAGCAGACAAACCTTGCCCCGGAGAACCCACGGGTTTGGTAAGGACGGTCTTGGGAACGAACTTCTTGTGTTTTTTACGCAGGGATTCGAGTAAAGCTTTTACTTCGCCTTTTGGAACTCCCTGAGCTTTCATTTCAGGATTGTTGTCAAAATAACAATCGTTTCGAGTGTATTGTCCATAGAAAAGGTTTTTGTTACTCCATTCAAAATCAAAAACCATTGCCAGTGCCGCTCGAACTTTACGGGATTTAAACATTTCATTTCGCGTATTCATGGCAAATCCTTGCATCCCCGCAATACGTGTATGTGGAAACTCCTGTCTCAGGTAGTAACCTTTTTCTACAAAACCACCTTTATAGTCTAATGCCCAGTCGCGGGAGCTATTTATGAGTTGCATGTCGAACTCTCCACCTTTGAAGGCCTCGCGTTGCGCTACCGGATCAAGATAGATTTTATAGGTGACGCGGTCAAAATTATATCGTCCTTTGTTGACAGCAATATTTTTTCCCCACCAGTGAGGGTTCCGCTTGTAACTAATATATTTTCCGTATTCGTATTTTTCTATGGTGTAGGGACCGCTTCCAACCGCCATATCATCAAAATCCGAACCAAAGGACTTTCCCTTAGTGCCATAAATATGTTTGGGGAAGATGATCATTTGCCCGGTGATCAATGGCAACTCCTGATTGTGGACCGAAAAATGATAACGGACTGTATGCCCATTAATTTTTTCGATGGACTTTATATCTTTAAAATACTCTTTATAAATAGGATGGTACTGGGGATCCTGTAGCAGGTTAAAAGAAAAAACGAAATCGTCTGCGGTTAAGGGATGTCCATCGGAGAACTTTGCCTGCTTATATAGATAATAAGTTAACGATAAGTGGTCATCTGAAACTTCTGCTTTTTCTACCAAATTTCCGTATTGTGAAAAAGGCTCATTATCATCGGCAGAGCTATCCATAGCATTTTGGAAAACCAACTGACCAATTCCAGGAGCTGGGACACCCTTTAAAGAAGCGGGGTTTAATTTCGTAAATGCACCAAAATCTGCCAGTGTCAGATTTCCTCCTTTAGGTGCCTTTGGGTTTGCATATACATAAGGTTCACCTGGTTTATATTTAAGACCTTGGGGGCCATATAATGAGAGCCCATGATGAGGTGTTGCCATTACCTGATGTGCAAGAAGCAGTAACCCGATGGTTGCATTTAAAATAATTTTCATGATTGATATATTTCGATCCAGTGAGAGAATTTCATTTTCTTTTAATATATTAACATTCTTGCCAGCAAGTGGGTCAATCGGTTTGTTTTAGATTTAAAACATTGTCTGTCTTGTTATGGCATCTCTTATTTGTTAACCTTGATCATTAATTTATTCAGGCTCGCCTGACAGAGGGAAGTCCCCTCCTGGTTAATTATCCGAAGCAGGAACATTAAATAATGCAGCTAAGAAAGACACGAAAAATCCATATTGGGAAATTAGTGATTGGAGGAGATTCTCCAATTGCTGTTCAAAGTATGGCAGCAACTCAAACTCAAGATTTGACTGCAACTGCTCGACAGATAGAAGTGCTGGAAAAAGCCAATGCCGATATTATTCGTATTGCGGTGGATAATGAAAAGGATGTAGAAGCTCTAAAAATATTGCGAAAGAAATTTTCTGATAGTACTTGGTCTGTAGATTTGCAGGAGAATTATAAGCTGGCACCCATTGTTGCCCCATGGGTCGACAAGATCCGTTATAACCCCGGCCACCTTTTTCACCTTGAAAAAGATAAATCCATTCGTGAAAAAGTTCAATTTATTGTTAAAGCAGCAAGAGAAAACGAGTGTGCCCTCAGAATTGGAGTCAACTGTGGTTCTGTTGATCCAGATTATAAAGAACGATACAAAACCGATTCTACTGAGGCTATGGTGCGATGTGCTGTAGATCACTGCGAGATGCTAGATGAAATGAAATTTGAGAATTATTGTGTTTCTCTTAAAGATTCTGATTCTGATAAGGTGATCGATGCCAATCGCCGGTTTTCTGCAGAGCGACCGGATGTTCCTTTACACTTAGGTGTTACTGAGGCGGGTCTTCCTCCGGAGGGGATAATTAAAACCCGTATTGCGTTTGAGCAGTTGATCTCTGCTGGAATTGGAGATACGATTCGTGTTTCTCTCACTTTGCCAAATGATGACAAAGGCCAGGAGATTAAAGTGGGCCGAGAACTTTTAAAGGATATATCGGAAGGTCGGTTCCGCTCTGTTCCAGAAAACTTTCTAGATGGATTAAATATCATAGCTTGCCCAAGTTGTTCACGTGTCGAAAATGATAAGTTTGTCGACTTGGCGCAGGATGTTCGTAAAATGACAGAATATGCGGAAAAATATAAGTTGACGATTGCTGTAATGGGTTGCAGAGTCAATGGGCCAGGGGAAACCGATGATGCTGACCTAGGTCTATGGTGTGGGCCCACACGTGTTAATTTAAAAAAGGGTACAGAAACTCTTGGCTCCTTTTCTTATGAAGAAATTCTAAAGCAATTAAAGAAAGAAGTTGATCAAATGATACTTGAGAAATTTGATGCGCTTGAACTCAATTAAAGAAGAAAACTTTTAAAGGCGGAATGATGGAATACGATGTTGAAGAATTAGAAGAGCTGAAACGCAAATTAAATATTACCATCCCTGAGGAGGAAGTATCGAAAAGGGTTAACGATGCTTATAAACAATTGAATCGGGAAATGAAGATGCCGGGGTTTCGGCCAGGGAAAATTCCACAAAAGGTTCTTGAAAAACAAGTTCCCATGCAATCATTTGGGCAGATGTTTCAGGATTTAATGCAGGAATACTATGAAGAAGCTCTGCATAAAACAGGGCTTCGTCCCACCGGGCAGCCGGAAATTGATCATGCAGGATTGCAGGATATAAAGAAGAATGAACCATTGAAGTTTTCGGTGATCTTGGATATTAAACCTGAGATAAAAATAAAGAAATATAAAGGCTTGAAATTCAAAAAAAAGGAAGCTGTTGTCACAGACGAAGAAATCGAAGAGACTCTAGAAAAAGTTTTAAGTCGGCACGGTTCATTGGAAGATATGCCTTCAGATTATGTTGCCGCTAAATGGGATATATTAAAGATAGATTTTCAGGGGTTTTTTGCTGATCAACCAATGGAGAATGAAAAGGCAGATGATTTTGAACTTCGAATCGGTGAAAAGAAAATGCTGAATGGCTTTGAAGAGCAATTGATTGGACACAAAGCAGGGGAAGAATTTGAAATAAAGGTAATTCTTCCACCTAATTGGAACAATAAAACACAGCGAATAAACTTTCCAATACCTGGAGCCAATGAAGAGCAGGAAGATGACAGGGCTACATTTAAGATTAAGCTCAAAGAAATAAAAAAACTAAGTCTTCCTGAATTAACGATTGAAATTGCAAAACGAGAAGGTTTTGATTCAATTGATGAGCTGCGACGCGCTATCAAGGTAGATCTTCAAAGCCATAAAGATCAGCAAGAGGAGCTTAGAATTAAAGAGGATATTTTTAATCTCCTAGTCAAAGAATCTGATGTAATGCCCCCAGAGTCGATTATAGCGCGTGAATTGAAATTTATGATTGAAGGTATGAAATTTCAAATAGCGCAATCGGGTATGAAGATTGAAGATTCTGGTTTCGAGCCTGAAAAAGCAGAGAAAGAATGGAGAGAGAAAGCCATTTTTAACACCAAAGGATATATGGCTTTGGAATCAATTGCTCAGGTTGAAAATATTCATATCACACAACAGGATATGGAGGGTGAGTATGAATTGTTGGCAGAACAAACGAAACAAAAAGTAGAGGACATTCAAAAGCGCATTATGTCTAACCCAGACTCTCTGAATCAAACAACTACTAAACTTTTAGGGCAAAAGACAATGAATTTTATTTATTCAAACTGCGAATTTGAATACTATAAAGAGGAACCCAAAAAAGATTAAATTATTCATCTTGCAAGAAACAACCCTTGAAGACAAGGAGTACCTCCCTATCTAACTGGTTT
>CAZMBO010000070.1:0-7847 GCA_964564655.1 uncultured Nitrospina sp.
TAACAGACTCTGAGATAATCCAATTTCCCAACTTTTATTTTTCTCAGGTTGCAAATCAGGGTCACTATAACTTGGGTAATAAAGGTCATTAAAAGTTGGGGCTCGGTATCCAGTTCCGTATGCAGAATGAATTCGTGTTCCTAGATTATTGAATGTATAAGCTGCCTCAAAACGATAGGTCAGGAAACTCCCATATTGGGAGTTTTCGTCATTACGGAACCCACCAGTTAAAAGTATTTTATCTTTATAGTCGAATTGGGCTTGAAGAAAGTAAGCATAAGTTTCATTATTATGATTAAATCCCTGCCCCACATTATGTCCCAATTGGTTTTGATATTCTGCGCCAAAGACAACGGAATAATATTTTCCTAGATCAAGGTTGTTTTGAATGTCTAACGTGGTGTTGCGATTGTATATTTGACTGCTTATGTCGCGGTCGTAAAAATAGCTTGGGAGAAGCTTTATTTTCCACCAGTCAGTTAATTGGGTGTTAATGGGTAAGGATAAGCTGACGGTATCAATTTTACTTTCTGATGTTGGATTATCGCTAGTACCAGAGTCATCAGTATCCAGAGAAGATTTTATCCACCTTCCTATAAAATCTATCCTTGTATTGTCTGAATGGTTATAGCCTAATCGGTGAGACAGGGTTGTACTTTGGAAACCATCTTTTTCGTTGCCATTAGTTGCAAATGCAGCTGTGTTGATTCCTTCTGTGTCCAAACGTGAAACCGTGAGCGAATAGTCAAGTTTTTCATTGATGGCACCAGAACTTCCTAGGGTTTCTTTGAATGTAGCAAAGCTGCCTGCCTCAAAAGATGCGAATTGGGATGGTTTCTTTCCTATCCCTTTCTTTGTTGTAATGCTGATTACACCTCCGATTGCGTCTGAACCCCAGACAGTACTCTGGGGTCCCCTTAGAATTTCTATTTTTTCTATGTTATCTAAAGTCATTTTGCCGAACTCAAATCCTCCTGTGGTATTTGAGTTTGCTTGGACACCATCAATCAATACTAATGTATGATCACTTTCCGCCCCTCTCATAAAAACACTAGTTGTTGATCCGAGAGTTCCTGACTGGACCACATCTAACCCAACTCTCTCTTGAAGAATTTCCACGAGGCCACTTAAGCCACTTTCTTTTATTTCTTGCTCAGTAATGACGGTAGCTGAGCCAGCTTGTTTTTCTACCGTAGTTTTTAATCTACTTACTTGAATTGTGATGGGTTGTAATACTTCAACCTCATCAGCAAATGTTAGATCTTGAGAAAAGAAGATAGAAAGTGAACTTAAGAATAGGAGGCAGGGATAATATTTTAACTGATTCATGCTTGGGCTCCTTTCATTGGAACCCATAAAGGAACCCGGACCAAAAATATCAATCCAAAAAATAAAACGGTTAAGGCGTTAGTTTGGTTTTTATAGTTGCAGTCAGGTGGGTTTTTAGTTGAAGCAGGCGCAGCTAATGAGCCAAAAATTAAATTATTTTTCAAAATTTTCTCCCTCGAGATAATATTCCGGTAGGTCTCCTGACTTGGGGCTCTCTACTTTTCGCGCCTTCCCATCGAAATAGACAGTGGCATTATGCGAATTTCGTACCCGATACAGTTGCGGGGCAGTGCTGGATTTTAACCAAGCTTCCCTGACCGGAAATTTTTAAGCTAGATTCCGAATTATATTTCTATGATCTTAGATAACAAATTGATTTAAAAGTTTCAAAAAAAACATTTATAACAAAAATCTCTTTAATTTTATAACATCGATCCAATTGTCTTGCTTGAATTGGGAAGTTGAAGAGCTTTGCGGGGTTATCAATATCCGCGCTTGCCTTATATAGGAAAGAAGCGCTTGACGCAAGGAATTACTGTTTAGAAACCCGTGGAGTGAGGTTAAAATACTCTATCCTACCCTATACAGATCTCTTGCGTTTTAAAAGCCAAACGAAAAAGGGTCCTCCTAGCATGGCGGTAATAATCCCTACAGGGATTTCTGTTGGGGCTAAAAGGGTTCTGGCAAATGTGTCACAGATTACTAAAAAGCTGGCACCAAATAACATCGATGCTGGGATAAGTACTCTAAGATCGGGTCCGACAAATAACCGAACAATATGGGGTACGATCAACCCAACAAAACCGATGGGACCACAAGTAGCCACTACGGTTCCTGTGATGAGAGATGCGGTGACGAATCCAATTTTTTGTATTTTTTTAACATTTACGCCCCGACTGGAAGCAGAATGAACTCCTGTGCTAATAAGATTTAAATCCCTGCTCACAAACAACAAGATAAATATTCCAATAAACACAATCGGAAAAACGGTCAGAATTGTGTTGTAATCAGTGATATCTAGTCCACCCATTAACCAGCGGATTATTGTGAAGGATTGGCTAAAGTCTGCCAAGTAATGAATAAACATGACTAGAGATGCGAAGAAAAAATTAGCTGTTACACCCGCTAAAAGCAGAACCCCTGTAGGAAACTCTCCGTGTCTAGTACGGACTAGGTTGAAAACCAGTAGAATGGCTCCAAGTGACCCCATGAATGAAAACAAAGAAATAATTGGGAAACCCAAGAGGGCAAAATTTAAATTCAGCGCAATGGCAATAACAGCTCCCAGTGCGGCACCACTTGAAACCCCTAAAGTGAATGGAGCAGCCAAGTCATTTCTTAATAAAGCCTGTAATACAGCACCTGCTACTGATAAGGCAGCGCCTGTTATAGCCCCCAGAAGAATTCTAGGCAGCCTTACCTGAAACAAAATGCTGGCATCTATATTGTTAGAATTGCTTAGAGTCGTTGAAAAGGCTCGATTCAGACTGATATCGGTGGAGCCAATTAGGGGAGCGATACAAAGCGTGATTACTAAAAGTAGGAAAAATATTGAAAGGGTTGTTGTATAGGACCTTATATTCATTTGAAAATTATCCTAACTATCGATCTTGGGGTGGATCAGGGTGTGACCGTTTTTGAAGTCGAGGTCTAGCTCTATTCCATATACTTGCTCGAGAATATCTTTTTTGAGCACTTGTAGAGGGGTGCCATCGCTAACAACCTTTCCTTCGTTTATTAAGATAATCCTATTACAAAACCGCGAGGCAAGGTTTAAATCATGTATGGCCACAACTAGCGTCATTTTATGATTTGTATTGAGATCCTTGAGAATATTCATGATTTCAATTTGGTATTTTAAGTCCAACGCTGATGTAGGTTCATCGAGGAGCATCAATTCGGGATTCTGCGCCAAGGCACTGGCAATCATCACACGCTGTTTTTCCCCCTCACTGATTTCATTAAAAAATCGTTCGGAAAACTCAGAAGTCATGGTTGTTTTCATAGCACGCTGACTGATATTAAAATCCTCGTGACTTTCAAAAGATAAAGCAGAAAGATGGGGGTGACGCCCCATCAAAACAACTTCAGAGACCTTAAAAGGAAAAACCATGGGGTGACCCTGGGGAATCCAGGAAACCGATTGGGCAAAAATCTTTTTCCTGATACGCTCCGTTTCGGAGCCTTTAAACTTTATGTGGCCTGAATCTGGTTTAAGAATACCTCCCATTATTTTTAACAGTGTTGATTTTCCTGAGCCGTTAGGACCTATTAGCCCTATAAAATCGCTCTCCTGAATAACGAGCGATAACTCTTTTAAAATTAGCGCAGAGTCGTAGGCAAAAGAAATATTGTCCAACTCCATTTTCGCGGATGTCATGGTTTTACTGTTTCATTTAAAGATATTTTTTCTGTTTGCGAGTTCGATAAGCCTGGATGTATTACTTGTACAAAGTTTTCTAAAATTTTTACAAGACGTGGTCCGGGGATCAAAATATAATCTGCACCAATAAAATATATCCTTTTATCTCTTACTGCCTGAATGGTAGGAAATCTGTTCCATTGTTCAACTTTATAATCAATTTCTTTTTGAGATAAATTGGACTTTGGTCCTGCTTCTATAATGATCTCAGGTGATTGCTCAATAATATATTCCTTAGATAGCTTGGGGTATTGGGCTTTTGAGTTTTTTAATATATTTTCCCCACCAGAAAGTACAAGTAATTCATTTAAAAATGTTCCGGGACCCACCGCATATAAATCATGAGCAGGATCACTACTGTCGCCAAGCAGTAACAACACTTTCTTTGGTAATTGTCCCACAAGCTTTTGTTTAAACGCATTAATTTTATCTTTTAACAATAAAAGAAGTTTTTCGGCGGCTTCCTGACAATTAAGCTCTTTGCCCAAACGATTTATCGATTCAAAAATATCTGAAATTGTTCTCACCTTAATTGAAAATGTTGGAATTCCCAGGCTTTTAATATTTTTTTCCACTGTTGCACTGTCTGATTGGAGAATTATTAGATCAGGAGCAAGAGAAACTATTTTTTCTATGTCTGGGTTTAGCACTCCTCCAATGCTAGGGAGAAGGCAAGCTTCTTGCGGATATATGCAGAAATCCGTTACGGCCACAATCCGATCTTGCAGACCTAATTCGAAAAGCATCTCGGTAATAGAAGGGGAGGTTGAAATTATTCTTTGGGGTTGATGCTCAAAAAAACTGCTTGCCTCCAAAGATTGAAATAAGCCTGAAGTTAGAAAAAACAGGCAATAAATTGAGACATGAAATTTTTTAATAAAAACTTGTTTCACTAGAATATTTCTTTATGAATTGAAAAAAATGCAAACATCTTTAAGGTTGTCTGCAGTTAACTCATGTGTTTGTGAAGTTTCTTTGCTTTCAATCAAATGTCCTTTCTTTTTCATCTCTTCCAGAGCGTAGTCGGCAAGAAAAGAGGGTACTACCTCATCATTTGAACCAAATATGCCAAGAATTTTTGTGGTTGATGCACCTTTTGAATCCGTGGGAGGAAGTTCTGGAAGAAATCCACACACCGAAGCTACCTTATAAATATTTCGTGATCCTAGAAGGGCATAGACGAGTGATGCGGCACCCCCTTGGGAAAATCCCCAAAGTGAAATTCGATTTAATGATAAAGATTTAAAATGGTCTTGAGTTGCTTGAATTAATTGATTTGTAAAATCTAAGAATTCTTCGACCGATTTTGGTTGTCCAGGACCATCCTTCCACCAACTCCAGCGCCCTTCTTTCGCGTCTACTGGTCCTTCCGGAAAAATGAGAATGGTATTATCGAGTTTTAAGCGATTGCTTTGTACCAGCATATTTTCTGCCGTCGATTCGGCTCCATGGAAACCTATGAGTAAGTTGAGAGGTTCTGCATTGTCGGGTTCTCCTATAATAACCTTTTTATTATTCCATAGTGCATTTTGATATTTAATTGTCATCGTCTCAGTTTATCTTCTACGATCTAAGGAGTTTTTCGGCAAGATCTTTTGCCTCTTTAGATGTTTTAATTTCACCAAGAACCTGAGCTCGTTGGATACTTTGAAGTACATTGCCTAATGCTGGAGATGGTGAAATGTTAAATATCCTAATTACATCATTACCATTTAGCAAAGCTTTTTCTCCTAAAACCGGAAGGTAGCTCTCGAAATAGAATTCAAGAAGCTGTACACAAGAGTTGAGTTTTTCATGTTTTGGTGATTCAAAGCTGTTAAGAATGGGAAGGGAGCAAACCTTTAGAAGTAAACCCGCTACTAATTGATCACCTCCTATTACGCACAAATCATACAGGGATGAATTATTTAAGTTGCTTGATAATGAGTTTGAAAAAAAGTGCGAAATTTGGATAGCTTTGCAAATAAAAGCAGTTTCGTTATTGCTAGCCTTTAAAGCTTTAAGGTTCTTAAAAGTATTTGGGGTGCCATAATTTTTTTTATTTATATTCTCTATGGTTAAAGATTTATCTGTTTCTTTTAGTAGGACAGAAAATTTTAGCAATGCTCTTTCTGAAGGGTTCAATGTGGGAGTGTGTCTGGGGAAATATAAAACAAGATTTGAAATAATATTTTCCAACCTTTTGTAGGAGGTTGAAATCTCCTCCCAATCTGTAAGAAATTCGGGAAGTAAGCAGGAGAGGAGTTTTGATGTTTGCATTAAATTGATTAAGACTCCAGTATTGTCAGCTTCAAAAAAAGATAATAATTCCTGCCAGACCCTTTCACCTGCTGCTGTTGAAATATTTTTCCTGTATAAGGAAATTCCTTGTAATGTTTCCTCGTCAATTGAAAAATTAATTGTTGCCGCAAAACGAAATGCGCGCAGCATTCTTAGTGGATCAGTTTGGAAAACAGATTTTGATGTGGCTCTGATAAGTGCTTTGTTTAAATCTTTCTTTCCATCATAAAGATCAATTATTGTTTTTTTATTTGAGAGGTAATCGGAAAGTTCTTGTCCCATTGAATTTATAGTGAAATCTCTTTTTTCCAAATCCTCTTTAATCGTTGTGCCCTGCATATCGGTGAGGTCAAAATGCTTTTGCTGGGGGAGAATAATTCTAGTTGTGGAACGCCCCGGGGTTTTATCAAGAAAAATATGCCGGAAGTTTAGCGAATGCGCAAACTGGATACCTAGTTCGGCAACGTTTGTACCGGTAAGGTCAATATCTGAAATATTTTTATGCATTATATGGTCGCGTAATGTGCCTCCCACAACGAAAAGTTTAACCTTCCGATGGGCGGCTAAATTAAGCAGTTCTGATAATATTGACCGAGTTTGAATATCCATTACGATAGAATTAATTAGGAAATTTTAAGTGTATTGTACTGAAAAAACTATATAACGATGGGAAATTTTATCAAGAAAACATTAAGGTTTATCCGAATATGTTTTGGATGATTCCGTGGGACAAAATTAGATTTCCCAGCCTGATGAAAGGCGTACTTGTTTAGAGACAAAAATTTTACCATCGCGCTTTTCGAATTCGAGGTCAGCGTTGGTGAGTGAGCTGATAATTTGTTGGAGGTTTTCTGAAGGTTTGCTTTGTGGATCCTTGATAAGGAAGGGTACCATTTCATCCACAGAATCTCTGACCCGATCACTTTCAATAATGTAACCCAGATAGGTGGCTTCCACTTCAAGAAATTTTTTTACAAGTTTTAATAGGTTATCTCCTGTTAAAAGATCCTTTTTACTGCGAACTCGATTAACAACCAAACCAGGTGTAAAGCCTTTCACAATAGTATTTAATTGTTCCAGATGGTCGGGGAAGTCCTTCGTAAATTGCTCCCTTAAGAGATCTGTTGTGTAGGTTTCGAAATTGGTGTTACCCGGATTGGAGTGGTCTACTAATTTTTGGATTTCAGGTTTGTCTTGAAATGCCAATGAGATTCTCCTGAATAAAACTGAGCGGATAAAACTGAACGTTTTCATTACAGAAGTTATTTCTGGTGTTGTGAGGACTACATTTTGTGTGCTGATGTTGAAGAAATCGATTACGTTGAAATTAGTACCTGGTCCTAAATCCAAAAGTATTGTGTCCGCCTCCAAACTCTTTATGAAAGAAATGACTGTGTTGACTTTATCGGTGTCGATATTTGCGCTTCCGGGGTTATCTCCAGCACCGCTTACAAATTTTAAATTGCTGATGCCTGTATCAATTAACAGAGATTGTTTGTTTGTAAAATTTTCATTAAAGAGATCTTGGAATCCGTGGGCTGGGTTATTTATTCCAAGCATAGCATGAAGATTAGATGCTCCGAAATCAGTGTCCATTAGAACAACTTTTTGACCACTCAAAGCCATTCCAATTGCCAGATTTGTGCAAACGACACTTTTTCCTATGCCACCTTTGCCGCCACCGACTGCAATAATGTTAACTTGTGATGTCATTTAATAAAAAAATAATCGAACGATCTCAAACGTCTTAGTGATTTTTTTGATCTTTCAAAAATATAAAGGATTCGAGTGCTTTCATATATTTTTTGTTATCTGT
>CAZMBO010000071.1:0-4894 GCA_964564655.1 uncultured Nitrospina sp.
TTATTGATGACCAGTAGATCGGACTTGGTTATGCCAGGCCCCCCTTTACGAGGGATCTTATCGCCGGCGGCGACATCAATCACGTATATAGTCAAGTCGGAAAGTTCCGGGCTAAAAGTTGCCGCAAGATTATCGCCTCCGCTTTCTACAATGACCATATCCAGATCGGGGAAACTTCGGCTTAACTCATCAATCGCTGAGAGGTTCATGGAGGCATCTTCACGAATAGCGGTATGCGGACACCCACCGGTTTCTACGCCCCGGATCCTTTCTTCTGCTAAAGCTTCGTTTCGGATTAAAAATTGTGCATCTTCTTTTGTGTAAATATCGTTTGTCACAACGGCGATCTGATAATTGGCTCTCATTTTCTTACACAAGGCGTTGACTAAGGCTGTCTTTCCCGAACCTACCGGTCCTCCAATTCCCATACGTAATACTTGTTTGCTAGTCATATTTATTTTTAGTCTTTAAGATCGAAATAATCGAGCGTATTGAGTTTCATGAAAAGCACTGGCCATTCCTTGGCCTGGGGTTGTATAACCTATTTCCGTATCTTGTAGTGCTAAACCTGTTAATACAAGATCCGGAATGATTTCAATTGTCGAAGACAATAGTTTCTGGCCGCTGGTTTGTCCCAATGGAACTAATTTAATTGCTGCCAACACCTGATTTTCGGCCCACATCCATAAATAGCCTAATGAAGCTTCCCTGAGTGAAATCTTCCAATGCCACACTCCCAAAGCATAGACAGATAGAAAACATGCTCTTGATTTTTCTTTCCACTCAATAGCTTCAGAAATACCCAGGTCACCTAGCAATCGGGCCAAGGCATGAGCCAGCTGTTGTTCTTCTTCTCTAAGTTCTCTCGAGTCACGACTTGCATATAAATAATCATTCCAATAAAGAACACTTTTCTTATCATTAGCCGACCATGCTTTGTGTAAACGAGATAGCAGGGGCACATCCAAATATGTTAAGGAATTTGCCAAGAGTCCTTGAATCCACATTGAAGTTGTTTTTTCATCTTTTACCCAACCCGAAGAGACCGCATATTCCAATCCTTGTGAATATGCATAAGCCCCTATAGGGAGCATCGGGCTGCACAATTGCATTAATCGTAAAGTTTCTTCCGGTCGGTCAGAATTCATTTTAGATTTCTGAATCGTGGGGATGAGAGTGTGAATGATTGGAGTGCCCACTATAGGCTCCGCTTTCTGGCTCAAAAGGGGCACATTCGTGTTTCACAGAAAGCCCCAAAGATTGAACCATTTCTTCCAGCACATGGTCCCTTTGAATGTGCAGCCAGCCTTTTCCTATTTGGAGAGGAACATGTCGATTCCCCAAGTGGTAACAGGCCCGAGCCAAAAGAAAAGAGTTTTCTGTGGAAATAACTGCGACCTCTTCATTAGCGGCGCGAACCTCGATAATCAATCCATTGTCTGCCCGCAATAATTCACCATGACGCAAAACACTTCCACGCTCCAGCATCAATGCAACTTCCTGATTGTTATCCAGAGAAACCCGTAATCGACTCTTTTGCCTTTTTTCGAACGACAAGGTTAGACTTGCAGAGGGTGTTAAAGGAGTGGCCAGTTTCTCGGTAACTTTTAACATTTAATGAGGTTCTAATTAAAAAAGAAAATAACGTTGGGCCAGAGGTAATTCTTTTGCTGGCTCGCAAGTTAAAAGGTCACCATCTGCTCGGACCTCATAAGTCTGTGAGTCCACTTCTATTTTCGGAAGATAGCTGTTATGAACAAGCTGTTTTTTGGTGATACCGCGTGTATCGTGGACCGAAACCAATCGTTTATTCAATCGAAGTTTTTCACCCATGCCATTTCCATTAGCGGCTTTTGACACAAAGCTTACGCAGGTCTCACTTCGAGCTCCTCCAAGCGCTCCAAACATCGGACGGTAGTGAACGGGTTGTGGTGTAGGAATCGAAGCATTAGGGTCTCCCATGGGAGCGGCTGCGATCATTCCGCCTTTAATAATCATTGCCGGCTTTGCACCAAAAAATGCTGGTTTCCACAAAACAATATCCGCGAGCTTTCCAATTTCTATGGAGCCTACTTCGTGGCTGATTCCATGAGTGATGGCCGGGTTAATCGTATACTTGGCCACATAACGTTTGGCACGAAAGTTATCATGGTGGGAAGGATCTGGACTTAACGGTCCTCGTTGCACTTTCATTTTATGAGCAGTTTGCCAGGTTCTACAGATCACCTCCCCAATTCGTCCCATAGCCTGCGAATCAGATGCGATCATGCTAAAAGCTCCTAAATCGTGCAGAATATCTTCTGCTGCAATAGTTTCCCTTCTTATACGCGATTCAGCAAACGCAACATCTTCAGGAATTTTGGGATCTAAGTGGTGGCAAACCATGAGCATGTCTAAATGCTCATCAATGGTGTTAACCGTATAAGGGCGTGTAGGATTTGTGGATGAAGGCAATACATTTGAGACGCCACAGGCTTTTATGATATCGGGAGCATGCCCACCACCGGCACCCTCCGTATGATAAGTGTGGATAGCTCGGCCTTTAAACGCGGCTAATGTGTTTTCAACGAAACCGGATTCATTTAAAGTATCGGTATGAATAGCAACTTGCACGTCAAAATTATCGGCAACCGTTAAACAGTTATCAATTGCCTTCGGGGTAGTTCCCCAGTCTTCATGAAGTTTCAACCCCATAGCTCCTGCAAGAACTTGTTCTTCAAGAGCGGCGGGGAGACTGGCATTGCCTTTACCCATGAAACCGAAATTCATTGGCAATTCTTCCACCGCTTGATACATGCGCTCAATATTCCAGGGTCCCGGTGTACAAGTTGTTGCATTTGTCCCAGCGGCCGGCCCTGTGCCACCTCCCAGCATGGTAGTGATTCCGGACATAAGAGCTTCTTCCACTTGCTGTGGGCAAATGAAATGGATATGCGCATCCAGCGCTCCTGCAGTTGCAATTAGTCCTTCGCCTGCAATCGCTTCCGTTCCGGGGCCGACAATGATGTCAATATCGGGTTGGACGTCAGGATTTCCGGCTTTTCCAATTCCAACAATGCGACCAGATTTAATTCCAATATCGGCCTTAACGATGCCCCAATGGTCTAGGATTAAAGCATTCGTTATTACAACATCCACAGATTCTTTGGAAGTTCTTTGGCTTTGTCCCATTCCGTCTCGAATAACCTTGCCGCCTCCAAACTTAACTTCCTCACCATAGGAAGTTTTATCTTGTTCGACTTCAATCCATAGCTCGGTATCACCCAGACGTACACGATCACCGGTTGTGGGACCATACATATCCGCATACGCTCGTCTGCTTATCTCACTCATTATTCTTTCTCCAATTGTCCCATTATTTTTCCATTGAACCCATATACTTGCCTGGAGCCTGAATAGGCGACCAATTCGACTTCACGATTTTGTCCTGGCTCAAACCTTATTGCTGTTCCTGCAGGTATGTTTAGGCGAAAACCTTTTGTTTTTTCACGATCGAAAAGCAATGCATCATTAGTTTCGAAAAAATGATAGTGTGATCCTACTTGGATGGGTCTATCGCCAGAATTGGAGACAGTTGTTTTTCTCGTTTCCCCGTTTTTATTGAGGGCTATGTTTCCATCCTTTACTTTTATTTCTCCGGGAATCATTTCCATTCTCCATTTATGGAATAGGGTTGTGAACAGTAACTAACTTGGTGCCGTCAGGGAAAGTAGCCTCTACTTGAACCTCATGGATCATTTCTGGAATCCCCTCCATAACATCTTCACGTTTTAGTAAGGTAGTTCCATAACTCATCAATTCAGCAACACTTTTGCCATCACGAGCGGCTTCCAGAATGGCAGCTGAAATATAGGCAATGGCTTCTGGATAATTAAGTTTCACTCCGCGACCCAGTCTCCTTTCCGCTAATAACCCCGCAGTAAATATCATCAACTTATCTTTTTCTCTAGGGGAAAGCTCCATATTCTCCTCTCTTTACATATAGGACTTAATATCAGTATTTAAATTTTAAAGTCAATTAATCCTTATATCAAGTTTTCCAAATTCGTGGTTCTACAATTTTAAGTTGGATTACTCCTTGGCGGAAAACTTTCCAAGCCTTGACAAAGTAGTTTCTAGCTCTTTCCACACTATTTCCCAGGAAGTAACAGAGGATAATATCATCCACTTGGGTTGCAGAAAACAATTCTTGGTCAGTTGAAGCATTTGCTAGATTTTTCAAGGAATCCAAAAGTCCTGCATTATCAGTCATGCAAACCATATTCCCAATGACAGGCAAGCCAAGTAACCCCCATTTAGCATGCAGAGACGAATCTCCTCCCTTTAATAATAGACGTTCAATCTGTAAAGGCCTGCCTTCCCGCCAAATTTCAAAACGCTGATCCAACTCACCTTGGCTGAAATTTTCGTTCGAGGCTGGTCGTCCCAGACATGAGATTTCCCAGCCCATAAAATTACTATCACGAGACAATTCAATTTTAGTTTTAATCTGCGCTTTGGCACCGGAAAATATTATATTTTCCGATGGGAACCATTCCAAGGTCCCCTTTGGCGCAACTTTTATAACCTGTTCCTGTCTGGCCACTGGTCCAGCACTGCGATAAAACTTTCCCGCTGCAGGAGTTGTAATCAAAGCATGTGCATTTGAGTTTACATCCACACAAATATTTAAACGGTCTCCCCCAACCACTCCGCCCGGCGGGTGCAATATATAAACGTGACAGGTTCCGTTAAGCTCTGGATAAAATGGTTTCTGTACTTGCAGAGGGCCGTGGTGTTTCCGATGGCTAAGTATGGTCTTATTGTTAGAGTTTGAAAACTCCAAGTCCAACCGAGCTCCCCATTCCGCATTCAAATTTTCTTTTATTTCAGTTGTTGGCATTAATTTAATGAA
>CAZMBO010000071.1:4994-7716 GCA_964564655.1 uncultured Nitrospina sp.
TCATTATTTTTATTCATCGCAAGGTATAGAACCCCCAAATTATTTATTGTTTCAATATAATTTGGGTCTAGCTCCAAAACCTTTCTGTACATATTTTCTGCATCCTTAAACTTTTTCATTTCATAGTACAGGACGCCCAGATTGTTATAGGCCCGTACCTTGCGAGGCCAGGTTTTTATAACCTGCAGATATTCCACTTCAGCCTGCTGAAACCTACTAGTTTGATAATACAACGCTCCTAAATTGTTCCGCGCTCCTTCAGATTCGGGATCGAGTTCCAGCATTTTTTTAAATTGTTCTTCTGCCTCAAGAAACCGTCCTGTTTTCGCATAAAGCTGACCAAGTCGAAGTTGCACTGGCTCTGCCTCAGGTTTTAAACGCAAGGCCTTCTTATACTCATTTTGCGCAAGATCCTCTTGCCCTAACTTTTCATATAAAATACCCAAACGATAGAGCACTCTTTCATCTTTAGCATTTAGTAATAGTGCTTTTTGCAATGCCTCCTTAGCTTCTGCAAGTCGACCCTGATTTGTATAAATCATTCCAAGATAAAGAAATGTGTCAACCTGATTTGGTTGAATTCTCAACGCTGTTTTTAATTGATTTTCGGCCTTTTTAAGCTGACCTTCTTGAAAATAATATGTAGCAAGGTTCGCATGAGCACGGTACACTTTTTTTGGAAACTTTTTCACTACGGGTATCCAAAGCGACTCGCCGTCGTGCCAAATTTTGGTTTGTTTAGAAGATAAGATACTGAGGGCAAAAACCATGATAGTGGTTCCCAGAATAATCCCCGATCGAAACATATTTCTTTGCCATAAGTTCGTTAGCCCTGCTCCCACTAAAAAGACAGGACCCAGAGTTGGGATGTAGGTATACCGGTCTGCCATCGCCTGTGTTCCCACTTTAATAATGCCAATAACCGGCGCCAGGGTAACCAGATAAAATAGCCATGCTATGGCCCATGCAGGGTTGCCCTTCCGCCATTGATAAAAACTAAACAGAGTAGCCCCAAGAAATAAAGTCAACCCCAGCAAGAATTTCATACTGAGCCAGGAAGGATTTTCCCATAATGGATAAAACGGTAACAGGTCCCGAGGCCAAAACGTTTTTTCTACGTATGCCCAGAGTGTATGGAAAGAATTTATGATTCGGTCAGAAAGAGAGGTTTCTTGCAAAGTCCTGACCGCACCGGTAGTTCCCTGAGCTAATAGAGTCAATACTCCACCCATCAGACTCAAAGCAAAGAGGGGTAATTTTTCCATCACAAGAGACGGGAGGTCCTTTGCCAAACGCAAACGTTCCAGAGGGAAAATATCTAAAAGTAAAAGCACAATGGGTAATGTTACAGCCATCGGCTTGGACATGATTGCCAATGCAAAGAGAAAAAACATAATACTATATATCCAACGCTTTTTCTCACGTACATAAAGGTAATAGGCTCCAATGGTCGAAAAATATAAGAAGCCACAAAGCAAATCCTTGCGTTCCGAAATCCAAGCTACTGATTCAACGCGTAAAGGATGCAGCCCAAATAACAGGGCTGTAAATATGCCTCCTACATACACACTATAATTAGAACCTTGTTGCCCTCTACCTACCAATAAGACAAATAGTGCAAATACCCAGCAGGTATTTAACCCATGCAGAAACAAACTTGTCAAATGATGTCCCCAAGGATTCAAACCATAAATTTGATAATCCAGCGCATGCGAAAACCAGGTGAGTGGATGCCAGTTTGCAGAGTGAAACGAAACGGTCATCTCAAAAAAATTGGCCCATTTCTGAATCATGGGATTTTCGGTAACGTATTCAAAATCGTCCCAATTAAGAACAAACCCGTTATCTAGAACACCTCGAAACATCATCACAGTAATTAAAAACAATCCCGCCAGTGATAATAAAAATTTTGAATTGAAAAAATTCATAAATCGTCGATTATTTTTTTATGAACATATAGGTCATGAACAAGTTTATATTAGATGTTGTCGCGTCAACTTTTCCAGACAAAAGGTGCCTGTCTAATGGTTTCGTTTTCCGATCGTTGTTAAATTTCATTTATAAATAATATTTCAGTTTATCCATCAAGTACAGATCGAATAATTAGGAGGAGATAATGCAATCTTCAATGCAAACCACAATAGAATCTACAGCGGCTTTCAACGATTTACTTTACCTGCTCACTGGAGGATATTTAGGGCTTTTCATGCTTAGCCTTATAACTATGGTCCTATTCTTCTTTTTGCCGTTTTTTACATTTGGCATATGGAATCAAACTAAACGAACAAATAAAAATTTACAAAAACTCATTGAATTACTTCAGGTTTGTGAAAATAGGTTGAAACTATTAGAGAAAGACTCTAAATAAAGGAATGATGAAAGCCATAGGTGCATTCGATGTTTAACCACGTTTTTGGTGATCATCAAATTGACAGCGCAGCAACTGATCAAATTTAAAGGTGGGTAGAACTTCAAGAAATAAACTTATGCGAATTTCGATCTGTATATTACTTGTGATAGCAACCTTTATTGCTTACATGCAGGTGCTAAAATATGGGTTTATTACATCCTTTGATGATACTGAATATTTAACGAGTAATTGGAACATCAAAGCCGGGTTGACCAAGGAAAGTATTGTTTGGGCATTTTCCACATCATATGCCTCCAACTGGCACCCAGTGACCTGGTTGTCGCATATGCTGGACTATGAATTCTATGGATT
>CAZMBO010000072.1:0-7672 GCA_964564655.1 uncultured Nitrospina sp.
CCAACGGTCTTAACGGGAAGCAATACAGCAAAGGATTGCCAGAGGTCGTTATAGAGTCCTGCTTTTTTTATTTCCTCCAATATAATTTTGTCTGCTGCGCAGAGGATTTTTAGCCTTTTACGCGTAATGTTTCCCAGAATTCGTATAGCCAATCCGGGCCCGGGAAAAGGTTGACGACTGATGATTTCATCAGATATGCCCATCTCCCTTCCCAGTTCACGGACTTCGTCTTTAAATAATTCGCGGAAAGGTTCGAGTAATTTTAAATTCATTTTCTCGGGCAAACCGCCTACATTGTGGTGCGATTTTATCACCGCCGAGGGTCCCTTAAAAGATACGGATTCAATCACATCAGGATACAGGGTTCCTTGTGCTAGAAAAGTGAAGTCGCCAAGACGTTTACCTTCTTCTTCAAACACATCTATGAATGTGTTGCCGATGGATTTGCGTTTTTTTTCGGGATCAGTGACTCCTCTCAGTTTATTCAGAAACTTGTCTGAAGCATCGATCACATCTAGGTTAATGTTGAAATTATCGCGAAAGGTTTTTTCTACCTTATCTCTTTCCCCGGTTCGCAGGAGTCCGTTATCGATGAACAGGCAATAAAGATTATCGCCGATGGCTTTGTGTATCAGAACAGCGGCCACAGAAGAGTCTACACCACCACTTAGTCCGCAGATTACTTTTTCATTACCGACCTGTTTGCGAATATCCTCGATCATATATTCCATCAACGATTCCATTTTCCAATTAGCAGCACATTTACAGATTTTAAACAGAAAATTGTTTAGAATTTTTCCACCTTCAACGGTGTGAACTACTTCCGGATGAAATTGCAGACCATAAATTTTTGCTATGGGATTTTCAATCGCAGCCAGCGGTGAATTGCCCGTGAAAGCGATTGATTTAAATTCATTGGGTAGCTTTGCAATTCGATCGCCGTGACTCATCCAAACGGTGGTATTGCTTTTAACATCTTCGAATAAATGCGAAAACTCTTTAAGCATCAATTCGGCGCGACCGAACTCACGTTGGTCCGAAGGGTTGACTTTGCCTCCCAACAGGTGAGTGATTAATTGCATTCCATAACAAATACCCAAAACGGGAATTCCCAGTCCAAACAATTTTGAATCGCATATGGGAGAGTCTGAATCGAGAACACTCGCCGGACCACCTGATAAAATAATTCCCTTTGGTTTGAATTCAGAAATCGCTTTCAACGTCATGGTGCAGGGCTGGATTTCACAATAAACCTGGCACTCGCGGACTTTGCGGGCGATGTTTTGAGTGTACTGGGACCCAAAATCTAGAATAAGAACTTTTTGTTCGTGGAGTAGGTCTGCCATGCTTTACGGAGTTTATAGATAAAATTTTTCTTTGATTAAACTCAGGCCGGATATGCCGTTTTGAGTTTAATCAATTAGGAATCAACATCGATGAATATTTTCTAAGAAATTCTAGTCGATGTGGTAATTGGGTGCTTCTTTAGTGACAATCACATCGTGGACATGGCTTTCGCGCAGCCCAGAAGAGGTGATTTTAATAAAGGAAGTGTTTTTCCTTAATTCTTCAATGGAGGCGGCACCACAATAACCCATTCCGGCGCGAAGGCCTCCTAGTAATTGGTGGACCGTAAATGAAAGGGTACCCCGGTAAGGTAGGCGTGCTTCCACTCCTTCGGGTACCAGTTTGCTTTCGGAAAGTTCGAGCTCTTGAAAATAACGGCCACTCGAACCCTGCGACATTGCACCGATCGAGCCCATTCCACGATACTCTTTGTAGCTTCTGCCTTGATAAAGAATTTTTTCGCCTGGACTTTCTTCTGTACCTGCAAATAAAGATCCTATCATTACGGTGCTGGCTCCCGCAGCGATGGCTTTAGTGACATCTCCGGAGAGTTTTATGCCGCCATCTGAAATGACAGGAATATTTTTCTTTTCCGCAACCTTCACACACTCGGCAACCGCCGAAATTTGTGGGACGCCAACCCCGCTCACAACTCGTGTGGTGCAAATAGAACCGGGGCCAATTCCCACCTTCACAGCATCGACACCCGCTTTGATCAGCGCTGCAGTTCCGTCCGCTGTGGCAACGTTGCCGCCAATGACTTGCAATTTTGGAAAAGATTTTTTGATTTCACGTATAGTACTCAATACTTTTTCTGAATGGCCGTGTGCGCTGTCAATAACCAGTACATCTAGTCCAACTCGTACCAAGTCCTCAATATGTTGTTCCGGATTCTGGGTAACGCCCAGTGCGGCCCCAACCAACAACCGGCCTTTAGAGTCCTTGGCAGCATTAGGAAATCGTCCTGCTTTTTCTATGTCCTTTATGGTTATCAATCCTTTAAGGTTTCCTTTTTTATCGACCACTAATAATTTTTCAATTCGGTTGTCGTGCAGGATCTCTTTCGATTTTAAAAGGGGAGTGCCTTCAGGGATGGTGACAAGGTCTTCACAAGTCATCAGGGATTTTATTTTTTTGTTGAGGTTGGTTTCAAACCTCAAGTCTCGGTTTGTTAAAATGCCGACCAGTTTTTTCTTCTGGGTGATAGGAATTCCAGTGATATTGTATTTTTTCATCACTTGAAGCGCTTCGCTGATTTTTTGCTCAGGTTCCATTGTGATTGGATCGGGGATCATTGCGCTCACCGAGCGTTTGACCTTGTCTACCATTTTTCGCTGTCTTTCTGAGGTGAGGTTTCGATGAATGATGCCAATGCCACCTTCCTGTGCCAGTGCGATAGCTAAATTCGTTTCGGTAACAGTGTCCATCGGTGCTCCGATCAACGGGCATTTTAGTTTGATTTTTCGGGTCAAACGGGTAGAAAGATCCACATTCGCAGGTAAGACCTTAGAGTATGCAGGCAGCAATAAAACATCATCAAAAGTAAGGTAGGTCGGGATCTTTTGGGGGTCAATCATAAGCTTTTAAAAAAAATTGTAATAAAATGTAAAACTATAATAGTACCACGGCTTCCCATCTTCTTGCATTAGATTTCTTTACATGCCGGGTGGGCGAATCTTTATCCCGAAATTCTTTGTCTTGTAGATTCATTTTTGCCATGCTCCAATAAAGTAGACCATGATGAAATTATTTCTTAATCTAATATTTCTGATTTTCGCCCATATTGCGCATTCTCAGCCGTTGTTTGAAGGTGCAGGAGAGAGGGAAGACTGGTTAGGAACCTATTATAAGGGTAAAAAGATGGGTTTCACCAAATCGAAAACCCGCTGGGGCCCAGAAGGTGTTGTGATAGATTCGACGGTGTTTTTCAAAATTCGGTCGAAGTCGATTGATCAGTCCACCACCATCAAACAAAAGACCCGACTCAGCTCTGACTTAAAGTTATCGAGTTTTTCTCTATTACAGGAAATTTCGGGACACCGACAACAGGTGGAAGGAAAGATGGAGGGTAATGAACTTCACTATCGAACAAAATCGCTAGGTTATGATAAAGCAAAGATGGTGAAGCTTACTAAAAAAACTGTCCCTTCTTCGACCTTTCTTATTAATTTGGTTTCGGAGAGATTAAAAGTGGGGCAGCGCGGGGAGTTGCGATTATTCATGGAGCCTTTGCAACTGATGGTTGATTTGGAATATAAAGTCCTAAGGCAAGAAACGCTGAAATATGAAGGTGAATCCATAGATACGTTTGTGATTCGTCAACGGTTCAGTGGTATGGAATCGATGATATGGGTCGCGCACGATGGTACGGTTTATCGTGAATCTACGAATATGGGATTTGAATCGTTCAAAGAAAGGGCACAGGTGGCGCAAAAAATAGATGAGGCAATAACGCTCAGCAGTATCATAACCATGAGTCTTGTAAAACCGAATAAGCCTGTGCCGCGACCGAAAAATACCTATGATTTGGTTTATCGAATTTACCCTGTGAGTTCGCCTGAGGTGATTCCGGAAGATCATCGACAAAAAATAATAAAAGTTGAAAAGCAGAAGGATGGAAATTACATCACCACTTTAAGGATTAAAAGTGAGCCAAAAAACATTGAGCGCACTGGGCAGAAAAAAGACGGGTCGGAACAAGATCCGAAATATTTAGAAGAGACTGCCGAGGTGCAGTCCCGTCATAAGATGATCCAAGCGTTAGCAAGGAAACTGTCCGCCGATGGCAAAAGTAAATGGCAATTGGCAAAGGATATTAATTTATGGGTGCATCTAAACCTGAGAAAGGAAATGGTAGATACGGTAACTGCCTTGGATGCTCTCCTTGAAGGGCGCGGTGAGTGTCAGTCGCATACCTATTTGTTTGCCGCTCTTACCCGAGCTTCTGGAATTCCCACGCGAATTGTCAATGGGTTAGTGTACTCCAAAGAGTATGAAGGATTTCTTTACCATGCCTGGCCCGAAGTTTTTGTGGGTGAATGGAAAGCGATGGACCCTACTTTTGGGCAAGACCGAGCCGATGCTACCCATATAAAATTGACTGAAAACTCCAATGAAAGCCCGTTTCGTCTAATGGAATTTGTGGGTAAGATAGCGATAAGCTGGTTCGAGCCTTAAAATCAGCTTACGAAGAAAATATTAAATTTTTACCTCTGTAAACCATTAAAAATAAAGCATTAATCTGATTGTTGAAATTAGCATATTGATTTTTGCTTTTTATTCGTCTATATTCTAAATTTCTCGAGGGCCTGAAACCTTTATGGTTTGTGGCCTTGGTCGAAAGTTGTAAACAGGTCACAGAATTTCGTTGACAACCCTATATCTTGTATATATTTTATTTGACAACACAAAATATAGATATTTTGTGTTGTATTTGATTTTTAAAGGCCTATTAATAAGGGTGTGGAGAAAAAAAGTGAAATATGCCCTTATTCATACTAAGTTTCTAGGTTTAATTGACACCATTAAGTTCAGATTTGCGGAGCGGTTTTATGCGAATTGACCGGAAATTTACCAGAGAATTTCAGGATCCCTTCGAAGGGATTCAATTTGTCGAGCGGGTGTCAAAAATCAATAACGCTGATGGTTCTTTGGTTGCTGAGATCAAGAACGTTCTTGTTCCGGATACATGGTCCCAAGTGGCGGTGGACATCATCGCGCAAAAATATTTTCGAAAAGCAGGTATTCCGGCACGGTTGAAAAAGAAATTCGAACCGGGAATGCCCGAGTGGCTTTGCCCATCGGTTCCCGATGAAGAGGCGCTGAGCCAAATTCCGATTTCAGATCAATATACTCGAGAGACTACTTCTAAAGAAGTGGTTCATAGACTAGCCGGGTGCTGGACATACTGGGGCTGGAAGAAAAATTGTTTCAATAATGAAGAAGCTGCACGCAATTATTACGATGAAATGCGTTATATGCTGATCCGTCAGTTTGCGGCTCCTAATTCGCCCCAATGGTTCAATACGGGAATCAACTGGGCCTACGGTTTGGAGGGTCCGGCGCAGGGTCATTACTATTTTGATGAAGCGACAGGGAAATTAAAAAAATCCAAGAATGCTTATGAAAGGCCCCAGCCGCATGCATGCTTTATCCTTTCTGTTGATGATGACTTGGTGGGGGATGGCGGAATCATGGATCTGTGGCGTCAAGAGGCGCGCTTGTTTAAATTTGGCTCGGGAACAGGAAGTAACTTTTCCAATCTTCGCGGTTCTGGGGAAGGATTGTCAGGAGGAGGAAAATCCTCGGGTCTGATGAGCTTTTTGAAAATTGGCGATCGTGCTGCCGGAGCTATTAAATCTGGGGGAACCACGAGAAGGGCTGCAAAAATGGTCACTCTCGATATGGACCATCCGGATATCGAGGAGTACATAGAATGGAAGGTCAAGGAAGAAAGAAAAGTTGCGGCTCTGGCAGCTGGAAGTCGTATCACACGTCGTTGTCTGAGAAATATTTTAAAAGGCTGCTGGGCTGAAGGTTTAACAGAGGAAAATCGTTTTGAAGTACAGAAAAACAAAGTACTTAAAAAAGCCGTACGCAAAGCACTCGATTGTTTTGTTCCTGAAAATTATATTTATCGAGTTATCCAGTTGGCGAAGCAGGGCATCAAAGATATTGAGTTCGAAGAGTATGATACCAGTTGGACCTCTGAAGGTTATCAGACCGTTTCTGGGCAGAACTCCAACAACTCAGTTCGACTCACCAACGAATTCTTGAGAAGTGTTGAATGCGATAGCGACTGGAACCTGACTCATAGAACAGATGGTAAAATTGCCAAAACTTTGCCCGCGCGAGACCTCTGGGATAAAGTGAATTTTTCTTCATGGTCTAGTGCCGACCCGGGACTTCAGTTTCATACAACCATCAACGAATGGCATACCTGCCCTGAAGATGGCGAGATTCGGGCGTCCAACCCATGTTCTGAGTATATGTTCCTCGATGATACAGCCTGCAACCTTGCTTCGATAAACCTGATGAGCTTTTATAACGAGGAAAAAGGGTTGTTTGAAGTTGAAAACTATCGACACGCTTGCCGATTGTGGACCCTCACTCTTGAAACCTCAGTCGCTATGGCTCAGTTTCCAAATAAAGCGATTGCGCAAAAGAGTTATGAGTTCCGTACTCTCGGTTTGGGTTATGCAAATCTCGGCGCGATGCTCATGGTCATGGGTATTCCTTACGACTCTGAAAAGGGTCGGGCTATTGCCGGCGCAATTTCCGCTATAACCACAGGATCTTCCTACACAATGTCCGCCGAAATGGCAAAAGAACTGGGAGCATTTACCCATTATGAAAAAAATAAATCATCTATGCTGCGTGTGCTGAAAAACCACTGGCGGGCAGCACATAACGTTGATGCTACAGATTACGACGGGCTCACCGTTTTCCCCCAAGGAATTCAAGCAGAGCATTGCCCTGCTTATCTTCTGGATGCTGCGCAAAAGGAATGGGCCGATGCTTTGTCTCTGGGGGAAAAACATGGTTTTCGCAATGCACAAACCACTTGCATCGCGCCAACAGGCACTATCGGCCTGTTAATGGATTGTGATACGACTGGTATCGAGCCCGACTATGCGTTGGTCAAATACAAAAAACTTGCTGGCGGTGGTTATTTTAAAATCATCAATCAATCGGTTCCCGGTGCTTTACGACGATTGGGATATAAGCCTGAAGAGGTTAAAGAAATTGTTGATTATTGTGTGGGATCAGGGAGCCTGGACTCTTCTCCTTATATTAATCGTAATTCTTTAAAGACAAAAGGGTTTTCTGATGCGGTGATCGATAATATCCAATTAGAGCTTCCACGGGTTTTTGATATCAGCTTTGCATTTAATAAGTTTGTGTTGGGAGAAGAATTCTGCAAAGACGTTTTGAATTTGTCGGATGAACAACTCGACTCTATAACTTTTAATTTATTGTCGCATTTGGGATATACCGATGAAGAAATTCAATCTGCCAACGATTTTATTTGTGGTCGCATGACCGTCGAGAATGCCCCACATTTGAAAGAAAAACATTATTCGGTTTTTGATTGTGCTGCCAAGTGCGGAAGATATGGTGAGCGATTTATTCTTCCGGAGGCACATATTCAAATGATGGCTGCGGCGCAACCCTTTCTTTCAGGTGCTATTTCCAAAACTATTAATATGCCAAACGATGCCAGCATAGAAGATGTAGAAAAGGCCCACATGCTTAGCTGGAAACTCATGCTGAAAGGAACCGCTGTGTATCGGGATGGATCTAAACTCAGCCAACCCCTAAACAG
>CAZMBO010000073.1:0-7608 GCA_964564655.1 uncultured Nitrospina sp.
ATGGCGGAGGGAGTAGGATTCGAACCCACGGAACTTTCGTTCAACGGTTTTCAAGACCGCCGCCTTAAACCACTCGGCCATCCCTCCTGAATATTTCGAATAGGGCTTATGTTTATCTACTTGGAATCAAAAGTCAAGAGGGCTGCTTTCTCCAATTAGGCTTTTTAAATCAAGACTAACCCATGATTTATAACGACAAAACCTCCCGTCCTTGTAAATAGGGTCGTAGAACTTCCGGAACGGTAACGGTTCCATCAGCATTTTGATAATTTTCTAATATTGCCACAAACAAACGACCTGCTGCGAGACCGGAACCATTCAAAGTATGAACAAATTCTGGCTTCCCTCCCGTTCTGTCTTTACAACGTATTTTGGCACGACGCGCTTGATAATCTCTAAAGTTACTGCAAGAAGAGATCTCTCTGTATGTATTCTGACTAGGTAACCAAACTTCCAGATCATAAGTTTTTGAAGCTGAAACACCTATATCCCCGGCACACAACTCCATAACTCTATAATGTAAATTCAATTTCTTTAAAATTGATTCTGCATCCTGAACAAGTTTCTCCAGCTCTTGTTCTGATTCATCAGCTCTGGAAAATTTTACCAACTCTACTTTGTCAAATTGATGTTGCCGGATCAAACCATGAGTATCTTTTCCATACGACCCGGCCTCTCGTCTAAAACAGGGAGTATAAGCCGTATAGCAAATAGGTAGAGATTTTACGTCAAGAATTTCTTCCCTATGAAAATTAGTCACTGGAACTTCCGCCGTAGGAATTAAGTAAAGAGGATCATCTCGCATGGCAAACTGATCATTTTCAAACTTTGGTAGTTGACCCGTACCCAACATGCTTGCTTTATTTACCAGAAAAGGAGGGTAGAGTTCTTCATATCCATTTTCCTGAGTCTGCACATCTACCATAAAATTAATCAAACCCCGCAACAAAGCTGCTCCGGCTCCTTTGTATATCGCAAACCTTGCACCAGATATTTTTGCGGCTCGCCTCAGATCAATTAATTCAAGTTTTTCACCAAGTTCAACATGGTTTAGGGGTTTAGTAGACAAGCTGGGTTTCCTTCCCCATTCTCGAACAAACCTATTGCTGAGCTCATCTTGACCATCAGGAATACTTTCATCGGGTAGGTTGGGAATGTTCAAAAGTTTTTCATGGATAATACCTTCTAACTCTTCAATTTTTTCATCCAATTCTTTGATAAGTGCATTCAGATTTTTTACTTCTTTCATTTGTTTAGATGCATTTTCTCCTTGCTGTTTCAATTTTCCAACTTCTGCAGAAAGTTTCTTTTTTTTATTTTTGAGGTTTTCGGACTCCTGAAGTCCTTGTCGCCTCTCATCCTCCTGTTTCAACAATGCATCCAAGTCGTGATTGTTTCCATTACGACGACTGAGTCCGGTTTTTACAGTCTGAAGGTTTTCGCGGATAAACTTTATATCTAGCATTATCTTTTCTTTTCAATCCTTTTTTCTATTCCCACCAGCTTCATTTTCAATATCGATGGATAAGCATATTGTCCTTCTAAAGCCTTAAATCTGTTGTAAGCATCCTGAAGATGACCTTCTTCTTCTAGGCAGGATGCCACTAAAAAATCCATCTCTGATTTAAAACGACTTTTGGAATATTCCAGATTAAAATTCTGGTATTGGTTTCTTACTTCCGTGCAGCGATTGAGGGCATAGAGGATTTCTATGATCTTAAATTTTGTTTCCTCTACCCAAGGACTTTTAGGATAATTTTCTAAAAGGATTTCCAGCTCCATCAAGGCCTGCTCATAATTTTGTTTTTTATAATAAATCGAAGCAATTCGGTATTGATGACCTCCATTGGAAAAATCTTTTTTATAAAAATTTATCAAGTTTTGATATTCAATGATGGCTTGATCATAATCTTTTAATCCAAATTCCGCAATTTCCGCGATATATTTTTGCGCTTTATAACCAAAAGGGCCCTGTGGGTTCATTTGCCGAACTTCCTGAAAAAACATAAGAGCTCGTGTACTGTCATTCAAACTAAAATGATGGATTTCTCCTATTCTAAAAAGGGCTTCTTCGGCTTTCGGCCCGGAAGGATTTTTTTTTAAAACCTCATTTAGCAATTCAAGAGCGCTGTGGTTATGACCTTGGATCCATTCTTCATTGGCTTTATAAATTAAAGGGTCATTTTGCTCGGTGCAGGAAACAAGAATAAACAGTGAGGAAAAAAAAATAGATGCTATTTGAGCAGAAAAAAATTTTTTATGCATTTGTAAAAGGGCTAAGCTGCTGTTTATTTTATTCTACCAGTTTTTCTACGCTTACAACCTGATTCGATTCACCTGTTCCAACCAGTCTAACCCCCTGGGTGTTTCGGCCAATCACAGAAATTTCATTGACCTTCATTCGAACAATATTTCCATCGGAAGTAATAACTAAAAGCTGATCGTTTTCGGTTACCTGCTGAACACCCACAACCGAGCCAATTTTTTCATTACAACGAATGGTCATAACTCCTAACCCGCCGCGCCCCTGAACAGGGTATTCCTCTAACTGAGTTCTTTTTCCATATCCATTAGATGTTACAGTAAGAAGCATATTCCCGGGGTGGACAATTTCAGCTCCTACAACGCGGTCGTCTGTTTTCAAACGAATGCCTCTGACACCCCTTCCTGTTCTACCAATTGGGCGAGCTTCTTTTTCAGAAAATCGAATTGAAAACCCTTTTTCAGTTGCTAACAGAATATCGCTTTCTCCATCACACAGTTCGGCGCCTATCAATCGGTCTCCGTCATCAATGGTCAAACCTATAACCCCGCCCTGTCTGGGTTTGCTGTATGACATCAATGAAGTTTTCTTTACAATCCCACGTTCGGTGGCAACCATTACAAATTTATCTTCTTCAAATTCTCGGACAGATAAAATACTGGCAATCGATTCCCCGGGTTGCAAGTTCAAAAGGTTGGCAATGGATTTACCTTTAGCTATCCTACTTGCTTCTGGAATTGAAAAAACCCGCAGCCAATGAACTTTACCTATACTGGTAAACACAAGAAGATGGCTGAGAGTAGAAGCAATAAAAAGTTTTTCAACAACATCTTCTTCTTTAAGATCCATTCCACGAATTCCCTTGCCACCACGCCGTTGAGCCCTGTAATTATCGACTGAATGCCGCTTTATATATCCGCTTCGGGTATAAACCACTACGGTATCCTCATCGGCAATCAGGTCTTCTAAAACAAGATCTCCTTCATCTGTTTCCGCAATTTCTGTTCTTCGTTCATCGCTATATTTGTTTTTTATTTCAATTAATTCATCTTTAATGATTTTTAATTTAATTTCTTCATTCGCAAGAATATAAAGGTATTCTTCAATTTTTTTGCGAATACCTTCTAATTCATCAACTATTTTCTGCCGCTCCAAACCCGTCAAACGCTGCAATCTCATGTCCAGAATCGCTTTTGCCTGAATTTCTGACAACGCAAAGGTTGACATAAGGCCTTCCCGCGCGGAAACCGGGTCTTCTGCATCGCGGATAAGTTTTACAACGGCATCAAGATTATCCAGCGCAATTTTTAAACCCTCGAGAACATGTTCCTTTTCCCTGGCTTTTTTAAGGTCGTATTCTGTGCGAAGGGTAACGACTTCTTTTCGGAATAAAATAAAGTAGCGTAAATATTCTTTCAGGTTTAATACTTTTGGTTGTTGGTTAACCAGAGCCAGGAGAATTACCCCGAAAGTGTCTTGAAGCTGGGTGTTTTTATACAGAGTGTTCAAAACCACCTGTCCCATCGTGCCCTTCTTTAATTCAATCACAACACGAACTCCTTCGCGGTCTGATTCATCTCTTAAATCTGAGATTCCTTCCAACTTCTTATCTCTCACCAGCTCTGCTATTTTTTCAACCAATCGAGCCTTGTTAACCTGGAAAGGGATTTCATTGATCACAATCCTTTCTCGATCTCCTTTTTCCATCGTTTCAAGTTCTGCGCGGCCTCTTACGCGTATAATTCCCCGGCCTGTCTTGTAAGCAGCAATAATTCCGTTTTTTCCCTGAATGATTCCGCGGGTGGGAAAATCCGGACCTTTTACAATTTGCAATAAATCATCAATTGAGCATTCAGGTTCATCAATAATATGAATGGCCGCATCCACTATCTCCGTTAAATTATGCGGCGGAATATTAGTGGCCATACCCACTGCAATTCCCGATGATCCATTTACTAAAAGCTGGGGGAAGCTGGCTGGAAGAACCGAGGGTTCTTTGGTTGATTCATCGTAATTTGGTACAAACTGAACCGTTTCCTTATCAAGATCGCGCAATAATTCGCCCGTAATTTCCTGCATGCGTATTTCGGTGTAACGCATTGCAGCAGCCGAATCGCCATCAATTGAGCCAAAATTTCCTTGACCGTCAACCAACGGATTCCTTTGCGAGAACTCTTGGGCCAAACGAACAATGGTGTCATAGACCGCCTGGTCACCATGAGGATGGTATTTACCAATTACATCACCAACAATACGGGCAGATTTTTTATACGGTTTATTAAAAACGTTTCCTGTTTCATGCATGGCAAACAAAACACGACGATGGACAGGTTTCAAACCATCTCTGATATCTGGAAGAGCACGACCAACGATTACGCTCATTGCGTAATCGAGGTATGCGCTTTCCATTTCTTGGTCAATATCTATCGGGTCAATCGTTTCTGGCATCCATTTGCCTTTCTATGAAAATATTTTTAAAAATTGTTGAAGGAAGGGGTATTTTAATTAAACATCCAGGTTTCTTACCTGCAACGCTTTTTCCTGAATAAATTCGCGTCGTGGCTCTACATCTTCTCCCATCAAGGTAGTAAACAAATCGCCCGCAGCCACATCATCATCTGCGCAAACCTGCAATAGGACTCTTGCTTCCGGATCCATTGTGGTTTCCCATAACTGTTCAGGGTTCATTTCACCCAAACCTTTATATCGCTGGATATACATACCCTTTTTAGCCATTTCTAAAACCGCCGCTAACAAACCATGCTTAGATTCCACAGAGATGCTTTCCCCGTTGTTATGTAAAATAAATGGAGGGTGGTCTTTATCCTTAATTGGTTTATAGATTTCTATAATATTTTGGATGATTACAGATTCCATAAACTCTGGGTTCAAGTTGATTTCAAAATCGCGACCATTATTGGAACCAAAAAATATAACATTGTAGGTCTTGCTATCCGAATCAAAGCCTATCGACAGGACCACATCTTTAATCTCTTTATTTAAATCAACCTTTTCGAACTGATGGGTTGTTTTTACTGTGGAATAATCTTTTTCTTGTTCATTGACCTCTATTAGAAACTCTTTTAATCTATTGTTTTTATCGCTATCTAGATTAACGCTCCTATTAAATCTTATCGGAACATTTAAATACTCTTTTTTATATTCATACTTGTTTTTGTTTTCTTCATCGATCAGCCCATCAAGAATTTGAATAGCTGCTGCGAGAACGTGCTCTAGTTTTCCAAAATCGCTTTTCTCGATATTTAAGTTGATTAACACATTTAAAAAAGCTTCTGGGATGTTGTTTTTGACAACACGACTAAAACACTCTTCGAATTTGAATAAGTTGTCGATTAGAAGTTTTAAATCAGAACCTGAAATTTTGTTTTCGCTTTTACTTGTGGATATTTCCAGTTTTTCTGTTCCCTGTTCCATTAAAAACTGGAACAAGAGCTTTTCGTCTTTCAAATAGTTTTCTTTTTTACCTTTTTTAATTTTATAAAGTGGTGGTTGTGCAATATATAGATAACCATTTTCTATTATTTGCGGCATTTGACGGAAAAAGAACGTTAAAAGAAGGGTTCTGATGTGGGCTCCATCAACATCCGCGTCAGTCATAATAATTACTTTGTGGTAGCGTAGCTTTTCCAGATTAAAGTCGTTTCCTATTCCTGTTCCCAGAGCCGTGATCAAGGTTCTTATTTCCTGGTTACCGATCATTTTTTCCGCCCTTGCCTTTTCTACATTCAAAATTTTTCCCCGCATGGGCAAAATTGCCTGATTTGTTCGGTTTCGGCCCTGCTTTGCAGAACCCCCCGCCGAGTCTCCCTCTACAATATAAAGTTCTGAAAGGGCAGGGTCTTTTTCAGAACAATCGGCTAGTTTCCCCGGTAGGGAACTTACCTCTAACGCGCTTTTTCTTCTTACCAGATCTTTGGCTTTTTTTGCTGCCTCTCTTGCCTGGGCAGCGCTTATTACTTTGGAGACTATTTCTTTAGCAACAGCGGGTTGTTCTTCAAAAAACTGGCCTAATTTTTCATTTACTATTTGCTCTACTATTCCCTTAATCTCCGTATTTCCTAGTTTTCCTTTTGTTTGACCCTCAAACTGGGGTTCTGGGATTTTTATGCTTAATACCAGAATTAATCCTTCTCTCACGTCCTCACCTGTCAAGCTGATCCCGGTGTTTTTAAGCATATTGTTTTGGGTGGCATAGCTGTTTATGGTTCTTGTAAGGGCGGATCTAAACCCGCTGAGGTGTGTACCTCCGTCTCGAGTATTCACATTGTTTACGAACGTAAACATTTCTTCTGCATAACTGTCGTTATACTGAATCGCTAATTGAAGATTACAATCGTCCTTATCCCTTTCAATATAAATAGGATCCGGGTGTAAAACCTTTTTGTTTTTACCTAAGTGCTCAATAAAAGAAACAATACCCCCCTCGAAAAAGAATTTATTGTCCTTACCATCCCTTTCATCGTGGATATGTATTTTTAATCCTTTATTAAGAAACGCTAGTTCCCTCAATCGATTAGATAATATTTCGAACCTAAAATTTAAATCTTCAAAAATTTCAGAATCTGCCTTAAATCTGATTCGGGTTCCTGTTGAAGTGGTTTCACCTATGACCTCAAGAGGAGAAACCGGTTTTCCTTTTAAATAACTCTGAGAATGTATTTTCCCTTCCGTTTTTATTTCCAGCTGCAGCGTTTCTGACAGAGCATTCACCACAGAAACACCAACACCATGTAACCCGGCCGATACCTGGTAGGTGTCTTTATCAAACTTTCCTCCTGCATGCAGGACTGTCATTACTACTTCAGCTGCGGACACATTCCTGTCTGGATGCATACCAACAGGTATGCCTCTACCATCATCCGATACGGTTACTGTTCCATCAATATGAAGGATAACCTCTACTTCTTTACAATGACCCGAGATTGCTTCGTCTACGCTGTTGTCAACCAACTCAAATATCAAATGATGCAAACCATCAACACCCGTTCCGCCAATATACATTGCCGGTCTTTTTCTAACAGCCTCCAAGCCCTCAAGAATTTTTATGTTAGAAGAATCGTAAGCTTTTTTTTCTGGTAATTTCATAATCGTTTAATAAATGCTTTAACTAAAAAATTAAAAATATATCTTTAAATAGTAGTAATAGTAGGGTCTGAGAATATGTGGAAAAACGGTTTAAACCCCCAACTTAAAAGGTAGATTTTAAAGAAGAAGTTGTTATTAAAACTGCTGCTTTTTTAGCAAAGGTGGGGAAAACTTTTACTGCTTAAATTATACCTTATTTTGGCTATTTTTATAACCTGTTTTTAACATGTTTTACACAG
>CAZMBO010000074.1:0-1466 GCA_964564655.1 uncultured Nitrospina sp.
ACTATTTGATTGGCATTATTTTTTGTAAAACATACTTAAAATGTTATGATTCAACCCTTTTACAATTCTTACTAAAAAAATGCGACTTTTTAAATCATTTATTCCATTTGCTTTATTTTTCTTTTTATATGCCTGCTCAGATCAACCGGTTGATAAGGCAGAGGATGCTTTGCACCCAAGCTTATCGGAATTGCCAGAAATAATTGAAGAGTCGGTACAATTATCCGAGCAAGGTATAGTTCCCATTAAGATCAGACCTGAGGATCAGAAAAAGGCAGATAAGGCTCCAGAGGGAATGGTGTTTATTAAAGGGGGCTGCTTTGTTATGGGTAATGATTATACCCAGGAAGATGAGAAACCGGAGCATAAAGTTTGTTTGAGCGATTTTTATATGGATAAGTTTGAGGTCACTCAAGCTCGCTGGGAAAAGTTGATGGGATATAATCCCTCAAAATTTTCTGGCGCAGATTTGCCTGTTGAGCAAGTCAATTATGAAAATGTTCAGAAATTTATAAAAAAATCCGGGGGTAACTGCCGGTTGCCAACGGAGGCTGAATGGGAATACTCAGCCCGAGGGGGTGCCCAAACACGGTATTTCTGGGGAAATATGGTTAATGAACAATATACCTGGTATGAAGAAAACTCTAAGGGAAGCACGCAGGTTGTAGGTTCTAAACTACCTAATCAATACGGTTTATACGATATGATGGGAAATGTATGGGAATGGGTCGATGACTGGTATGAACCTTACTATCAAATCCGCACCCAGAATAATCCAACAGGACCTGAAACCGGTGAGTCAAAAATAGTACGTGGTGGTTCGTTTAATTCTTCTGCAGGTGCTTTAAGAATAACAAACCGCGTATGGCTTCACCCAAAAAATAAAGTTTTTCCGAAAGTCACTACCTACGGTCAAATTATGAACGAAGTCTATAACTTTATAGGTTTCCGTTGTGCCAAATCCATTTCATAAATCTGAATAGCCCTGGTAATTAGATCCTGGAAAGAGCTAGTCAGAATAAGTTAACGGCATTCGCTACAAAGGCCGAACATGTCGAGTTTGTGGGAGGTGATGGTAAAACCGTTGCGGCTGGCAACTTCTTCCTGGAATTTTTCAATCAGGGGATGATTAAATTCGATAATTTTTCCACATTCGGTGCAGATCATATGATCGTGATGACTATGCATGTACTTATGCTCATACCTTTTTTGTCCATCACCAAAATCCAATTCTGATGCAAGGCCGCTTTGGGTTAAAAGTGCCAAGGTCCGATAGACCGTTGCTAGTCCGACTTTAGGCTCTATAGCAGTAACCAGATTATACAGCTCTTCCGCACTGACATGATTTTCACAATCAATAAATGCGTTCAGCACGGCGCGTCTTTGTTTAGTAATTTTTAGTTTGTTCTGGATTATATAATCTTCCAAAACTTCCAATTCTTTGCTTGCCATATAGCGCTCTTAAA
>CAZMBO010000074.1:1566-7408 GCA_964564655.1 uncultured Nitrospina sp.
CCTGAATCTACTTCACTTTCTCCTATTATTAGGGTGAAGCGACAATTTGATTTGTTGGCTTTACGCATCTGACTTTTCATGCTCGCCATTTCATAATCACGTTCTACTTTAAAGCCCGCAAGTCTAAGCTCATGGGCCGCTTGAAAACCTGGAATTTTGGCAGCTTCACCGAGGCAAATCAAAAAGATATCAGAATTATTATTGGGATTTGCTTCTTCTTTAAAGGGGATTAATGAAACCAGCCGCTCCATTCCCAAGGCAAACCCAAAACATGGAGTAGAAGGCCCAGAAAGTTCCTCAACCAAGGTATCGTATCGGCCGCCACCACAAATAGCATTTTGTGATCCCAGGTTTTCTGAGGTCACTTCAAACGCGGTCATATTGTAGTAGTCCAGTCCGCGTACTAGATTTGTGTTAATGGTGTAAGGGGTATTCGCAATATCCAACAATTTTTGTACTTCTTTAAAGTGTTGCTCACTGGTTTCATCCAAATGATCTATCATTTTGGGTAGGTCTTTAGCTACTTCTTTACATTGTTCAACTTTGCAATCGAGTATGCGTAATGGGTTTTTCTCATACCGGTTGATACAGTTCTTGCAAAGTTGATTGAGATATTTTTTAATTTCTAATTTTAAAAATTTTCTGTATTGGGGACGGCAACTATGGTTTCCAAGGCTATTAATCTGGAGTTTGGAGTCCTCTATGCCCAATTCGCGAAAAAATTCGATGAGCATTGTCATCACTTCTACATCAACTGTAGGACTAGGAGATCCCATTGCTTCAACTCCGATTTGATAAAACTGCCGTAGCCTTCCAGCTTGGGGCCGCTCATATCGGAACATGGGGCCAATATAAAACATTTTGGTTACGGATGGAGGAGCGTACATTTTATGTTCAATATAAGCGCGAACAACTGATGCAGTTCCTTCAGGTCGTAAAGTTATTGAATCACCACCTCTATCTTCAAAGGTATACATCTCCTTTTCTACGATATCTGTTGTTTCTCCTATACTGCGAGAAAATAGCCGTGTGTCTTCAAATATTGGAATTCGAATTTCTTTAAACCCGTAGCGAGGGAAAATTTTGTGTGCGATAAATTCGACCCATTGCCATTTCCAAATTTCGTTAGGCAATATGTCTTTTACGCCACGGATACTTTGTAATTTCATAGTTGTTGTAAAGTTAGATTTTTATTTATTGTTAGTAATGGAAAAGCAAGGAATGCGGTTTTGAAGAAGGATCGTTTGAGGCCGTTTGCGTGGGCAATTTTAACCGCTTAACCACTTAAACCAACCCCCTTCATTAACCTTTGATGCGAGATGAGTTTCTGCCATTTCCACATCATTTTTACTGCCGATAAATAGAGGTAGTCGATCATGAATTCCCTTAGGAACAATATCCAGAATACGTTTATCACCTGTAGAGGCTTTTCCACCAGCATTTTCCACTATAAATGCAAGAGGTGCTGCCTCGAAAGAGAACCGTAATTTACCTTCAGGGCTATTTTTGTCTTTTGGATACATAAACAGACCGCCTTTTAACAAAGTACGGTGAAAGTCAGCCACAAGCGAACCGACATAGCGAAGTTTATAAGGTCTACCAGAAGAAGGCTTGTCTTCTTTTAGATAGGACACAAGATTCTTTTGATTTTCATCCCAAATACCCCAGTTACCTTCATTAGCGCTATAAACAGAACCTTGCTCAGGAATTTTCAGGTTCGGATGAGAAAGAAAAAACTCTCCTAATGAGGGGTCTAGTGTAAAACCATGAACTCCTTGACCAGAAGTGTAGACAAAAATCGTACTGGATCCGTAAACTATATAACCAGCAGCTACTTGCTCTTCTCCTTTTTGTAGTATGTCTTCATTTGTTACGGTACCTCTCACACTCTTTTTTCGGTATATAGAAAATATGGTTCCTATGCTGACATTTACGTCAATATTAGAGGAGCCATCAAGTGGGTCCATAACAAATATATATTTTCCTGGATCATCTTCAGGTGGAATTATATATGGATCCTCTCTTTCTTCGGAAGTGATCGCGCATACTGTTCCTGAATTGCCAATAATATTTGTAAAGGTGAGGTCAGAAAATTCATCTAGCTTTTGAACTTCTTCCCCTTGAATATTGATTTTGCCTGTTAGGCCAAGAATATTTTCCCCGATTCCAGCACTATTAACCGCCTGGGAAATAATTTTTGACGCCATCATTATTTCGGCTAACAAACTGGTAAATTCTCCTGTGGCACCAGGAATTAATTTTTCTTGCCGACGAATATGCTGAAGAAGGGTAGTGCGTTGCATGAATTATTTTAATCCATATAGAAAGAGTTGCTTAAATTTTAATGCGTATGCCTCTTAAATTAAAATAAAAAGCCATTTAAGATTAACATAATTGAGCTTTTTTTATTAATTAACTCCGCATTCTTTTGAAACGCTTTTGAAAATAGATAATAGTTCTTTGTTTTATTGTGTCAATAAATAGGTTTATACCTATTTTTAGACTGGCGCGGCAACCTGACTTGAGGATTTCAAATACCTTTTTCTATCATTTTCGTTGAGAATCTTTTTTCGCAAGCGGATATTTTTTGGAGTAATCTCTGCCAATTCATCCTCGTTCAAAAAACTAAGAATTTGTTCAAGGCTCATTTTTGTGGCAGGTGTCAGGATGATATTTACATCCGACCCAGAGGCTCTCATATTTGTCAGTTTTTTTTCTTTACAGACATTTACAACGAGGTCATTGTCTTTGTTATTTTCTCCCACAATCATCCCTGTATAAACTTCTTCTCCTGGTCCCCAAAACAATGTTCCACGTTCTTGAAGATTAAATAGTGAAAATCCAGTTGTAGAACCATTTTCTAGGGCTATTAAAACCCCATTAATTCTTTGGGCAATTTCTCCGCAATGGGGAATAAATTTATGAAAAGTTCTATTTAATACACCGGTACCTTTTGTCAGAGTGAGAAACTCAGAACGGAACCCAAATAACCCACGTGTGGGTATGACAAACTCTAGCCTGCAATTTCCTTCTTTTTGGGTCATGTTTTGCAAAGTGGCTTTTCTTTTCCCTAGAGCCTCCATAACATTGCCTAGATAAGTTTCTTCAATATCAACAATGACAAGCTCTTCCGGTTCATGGGGTTTTCCGTTTATTTCTTTTATTAAAACCTCAGGTCGGGAGATGCAAAACTCGTAGCCCTCGCGGCGCATGGTTTCAATGAGAATGGTAAGATGGAGTTCACCTCTTCCAGAAACTTTAAAAGTATCCTGCGTATCAGTTTCCTCAACTCTCAATGAGACATTCGAACGGATTTCACGGAATAACCGATCACGAATTTGTCTAGACGTTACGAACTCTCCTTCGCGTCCGGCAAAAGGGGATGAGTTTGAGGAAAAATGAATAGCAAGAGTTGGTTCATCTATTTCAATGACAGGTAAAGCATCTGGGAATTCTGTGTCCGTAATTGTTTCACCAATTTCAACCTCCTTCATACCAGCAATCCCTATAATATCCCCGGTTATTGCTATTTCGGACTCCACTTTTTTTAGCCCTTCATAGGTATATAGTTTCGACAAAGAAAAATTTTGAGGATCACCCTTGCGGTCTATTTGGGTATAATTTTTCTTGGCCTGAACCCGACCACGATTTACTTTTCCAACGGCAATCCTGCCGACATAATCATCATAATCCATGGAGGAAACCAGCATTTGAAATCCTGCTTCCGAATCGCCTTCGTGGTTGGGTACTTTTTCGATAATCATATCAAGAAGAGGGGTGATATCGTTGTTCGGCGCCAAAGGTGTCGATCTTGAAATACCTTGTTTGGCCGAAGTATAAATAATAGGAAAGTCTAATTGCTTATCATTGGCTCCTAAATCAACGAACAAATCAAAAACTTCATCCACAACTTGCTCTGTCCGGGATGCGGGGCGATCAATTTTATTAACGACCACAATTGGATTCAGTCCAAGCTCTAAAGATTTTTTTAATACAAACCGTGTTTGCGGCATAGGGCCTTCAACGGCATCCACTAAAAGCAATACCCCATTGACCATTTTTAATATGCGCTCAACCTCGCCACCGAAATCAGCATGTCCGGGGGTATCGACAATATTAATTTTATGATCCTTGTAAAATATAGCTGCATTTTTTGAGAAAATAGTGATACCCCGCTCTTTTTCTAATTCGTTGCTATCCATGATGCAACTACCAGAGAGTTCGTTGTCTCGGAACATACCGCTTTGTTTTAATAGGCAGTCCACTAAAGTAGTTTTCCCGTGGTCAACGTGAGCAATGATACCAATGTTTCTTATAAATTTTTTATTTAACATTTTTCCTTTATTATTAACTATTTATAGTGAAGTAACTCAATATATACTTTAGGGCTTTAAGAAGCCTTTTTACATTTTTTTTCTGTGAAGAGGGGCCGCGGAAAGCGGAATTTAACTGTTACGAAGTTTCTGGGACGGGATATGCCAATAGGGGACCATAAGTTTTATTTCAAAAAATTCTTCTATAATATAGAATAGCAGATTGATAGTAAGAAACAAAACAAAAATATTTATTTGTAACTTATTGAATATTATAGCATGATTTGAATATGGAAACTCTCATTCAAGAATTTTCAGATTATTTGCGAATTGAGAAAAGAAATTCGCCCCATACAATATCAGCCTATCGCTGTGATTTAATAAGGTTTTCAGCTGAACTTTCCGGTAAAAAACTGGACTCTGTTACAACAGCGAATATCCGTAGCTTTTTAATTTCCCTGAAAAGCCAGGGAATGTCCGCCTCTTCGGTTGCCCGCAGTTTGTCCTCTATTAAGTCATTTTTCAAATACCTGTGTCAGGATAAACAGCTAAAAAATAATCCTGCAATAATTCTCGAGACTCCAAAGCGTTGGCGGAAGTTGCCAGATGTTTTAACTCATGAAGATGTGGAGAAATTATTAAAAGGGCCAGATTTGAACTCTAAATTAGGACTCCGTGATAAGGCTATGCTTGAAATCCTTTATGCTAGTGGTTTGCGGGTTTCAGAGTTAGTTAGCCTTAAAATCAGTCAGTTGAATTTGGAAGTTGGTTATCTGCGAACATTAGGTAAGGGGAGTAAAGAGCGTATCGTGCCTATAGGGACTCTGGCTAAAAGAGCGGTAGAGAACTATCTTTTAAATTCACGGCGGGCTCTTATTTCTAGCCGAAAAGATGGCCGGAAAGCCGATGAATTATTTCTAACTCGAAGAGGGCTGGGCATGACCCGGCAAGGATTCTGGAAAATATTAAAAGGTTATGTGGCTAAAGTGAATATAAAAGCTAGTGTTTCGCCGCATATTTTGCGCCATGCATTTGCCACACATCTTTTGGAAAGAGGCGCTGATCTGCGTTCGGTTCAGCAGATGCTTGGCCATAGCGATATCTCCACTACACAAATCTATACCCATATACTTGGAAAAAGAATGTTGGAGGTTTATCAGAAATTCCATCCTAGGTCTTGATATGGAAGTAACATTATTTTCTTGACTGGTTTTATCATAAAAGCTAACATTTCGCAGTATTGTCCTTCCTGCCGATCTTGGTTTCCGGTTTTAAAAGGTTTTGAATTTAAAGGGCGACCATGATTTTTGAAATTGAAGAAATCCCTGATAGGGGTTTTAATTTTAGTGTGCTAGCCGCAAAAGAGAAATTTGAAATTAATCAACCGGATTGTTCTCTGGATGGTAGTGTTAGGGTAAATGGAAGGCTGACGAGAATAGAACGAGATATTTTTTTTGCTGGCGATTTGCAGGCCTCGCTTCAGGTCGCTTGCACAAGATGTTTGAAACCGTATTCTTTAAATGTAAAGA
>CAZMBO010000075.1:0-7406 GCA_964564655.1 uncultured Nitrospina sp.
TTTTTAATAAAGAACATTTATGAAATGATAGAAACTGCCTTACATCAGGACATACACCAACCGACAGTAATCCAGAAATTCGCCAAAACAGTGGTAACTGATGAACGTCTTGCGGCATTATATCTTTTCAGCTTCGCAGAATTACGTGCCGTTGCACCCGGTACATTAACGGCTTGGAAAAAACTTTTGCTCTCCGAGCTTTACGAGCGCACTTTAAAATATCTTCACGATCCGGAATCTCTAGATAAGTATCCACAAGTTACAAGGGTGGGCGTTTTCAAAGCGCTGCATGGCGAACTACCCGTTGCTGATATTGAATCCCACCTTCGGCTTATGCCAGAAGACTACCTAATGACCGCATATTCTGAAGAAGTGGCTTTGCATATAAGGTTGATCCGTTCGCTGAAAGACAAGCCTTTTATATTGCATCATGAATTCAATGAAGAAGGAAAGTTTCACAACCTTACACTATCGTGTGTTTCTGGGCAGGAATCGTTCAAAAAACTTGTAGGTGTCTTAACAGCAAAAAGCTTAAACATTCTGGGAGCTCATATTTACTTAAAGAAAGACGGATATGTCATAGTCTCGGTCCAAGTTGAAGAAAGCGATATTGCAACGGGAAGTAATTTTGAAATCTGGAAAGAAATCAAATTCAATCTAGCGAAATTGTTTTCGAAAGAAACTAATTTAAAAAAAATGATGCGTTCACGTACCCGTTATGCGGGCGAGCAAAAGAGCTTAGATAAAGCTATTGTTCCGCGAGTTCAAGTGGAAAGAGAAACCACAGATACTTTTACTATTATTCGTGTGGAAGCCCGCGATCATATGGGGATGCTTTATAAGATTGCATCTGTTTTTGCAGATTTTGGCATTCTTATCCATCGGGCAAAAATTTCTACTCAAGGAGATCGAGGTATCGATGTATTTTATGTTTCGCTGAAAGATCAACGCGTCCCTTTCAACAAGCTTATGAGCCAGTTCAAAGCAAATATGATCAAAATATTAATGATCGAAAGACTTGAAGACGTTCCCTAAGCGACCACCCTCGTTGGGAATTGGTCTCACTAGCTGAACCCCGAAAACTATTATTAAGCAAGAGTATTAGTGAGTTATAGATAATGAACATCTTTTTTTCTTGGGTAGTAGTTTTTATTTGGTTTTTTACTCTGGTTTTGCCGAAAGCTTTTTCCAATTCGCTGGATTCTGAAACTGGGCGTGACATTTTTTTTAAGCACTGTAAGGCTTGTCACGGAGATAAAGGGGACGGAAAAACCTTCGCTGCGAATGTATTGAAGCCCCCTCCAAAAAATTTTACCTCAGAAAATTCGAAACAAGAACTGACAAAAGAACGGATGATTCAATCGGTTGCCGAAGGAAGAAAAGGTACTGCCATGATGCCTTGGAAATCTCGACTGACTCAACAGGAAATTCATGCGGTGGTGCTATATATTAGGAAAAGTTTGATGCATTTAGAACCACCGATGGAAATAGATGGACGTTGATAAAAGATAAGGCTTAGGATTTACAACTTCTCAAAATAAGCAGAGGGATTTTATCGATAATTGTTTTTGGATATATTACGACTTTAAGTTTCTAAGGGGAGTTTTTCAAAGAAAACAATCCTTGTCTCTGTTTATCTATGTCTATCTGTGGGTAAAGTTTTACTTTTTCACTTCTTTTCCCAGTTTGTTTTCTATGGAGGCCATTTTTGATTCCAATCTTCCTGATTTGCCTTCGCGATAATCAATTTTTATACCGCAGGTGATACGTTTACAGTCCGAGCGCATGGTTTCATAACATTGTTTGACCACACCCATAACCTCATCGAATTCGCCTTCCAATACCGTCCCCATCGGGTTTAACTTATAAGGCACCCCACTTTCATCGATAATTTTTAAAGACCGGCTAACTTGATCGCTTACACTTTCCCCTTTATCCATGGGACTCATACTGAATTCCAGTAAAATCATTTGAATGACCTCACAATAGAAACGGGTTATTAAGATAGAGAAAACCTTATAAAGTAGGGCTCCCATAAAGAATATCCTTGCATATTAGGGTGGAATTATGAAATGATCAAGCTATCCCATACATATTTGCGGGAAATCCAAGAAAAGGTGGTACACGTTTTTTGCCGAAGCTCAACGATCTGCGCCAGCAGATTGATAAAATAGATGATCAGCTTTTAAAACTGATTAGTCGCCGTGGCCTTGTAGCCCAAAAAATAGGTAAAGAGAAGTCCCTTCAGAGGCAGACTGCTCATTTCCATGTTCCTCAACGTGAACGTTCCATCCTTGACAGGTTGAACGACCAGAGTAAGGGTCCGTTTCCCTCATCTGCCATCAATTCTATTTTCCGTGAAATTTTTTCTGCAACATTGGCATTAGAAAAGCCTTTGAGGGTTGCTTTTCTGGGCCCGGAAACTACATTCAGTCACCAAGTTGCAATCAAGCATTTCGGTCATTCCTGCAAGTTTAATCCATGCCTTAATATTGAGGGTGTTTTCTCTGAAGTTGAGCTTGGGAATTCGGATTATGGAGTGGTGCCTGTAGAAAATTCCATCGAAGGTGTTATCAACCGAACACTTGACTGTTTTGTCGATTCTCCGCTTCATATTTGTGATGAAGCTCAATTAGCCATTTCTTTATTCTTGTTGGCAAACAATACAGATCCTAAAAAGATAAAGACAGTTTATTCACATCCGCAACCTTTGGCGCAAAGCCGTAATTGGCTTAGCTGTAACCTACCGGGTGTCGAACAAATTCCAGCTTCTAGTACGGCTCAGGCAGCAGAGCTTGCAAAACGGGACAAGAATTCAGCGGCAATAGCCGGGCAGTTAGCGGCTGAGGTTCACCAATTAAAAATTATTGCCAAAAATATTCAGGATCGCGCTGAAAATCACACGAGGTTTTTGGTGATCAGCAGAGATCAAGCCAAAAGAGCCAAAAGGAATAAGACATCAATTATGTTTTCCATTGAGGATGAAGCAGGGTCGCTTCTAAAAACGCTGGAACTGTTTGCAAATAACAGAATTAGTTTAACCAAAATTCAATCACGACCTTTACGTAACAGGCCTTGGGAATATCTTTTTTATGTCGACTTTCTGGGGCATATGGAGGACAAGGCTGTTGAACGTGTTTTTAAAACTCTTCGTAAGCAGACATTGTTATTTCGAGTTTTGGGTTCTTATCCTGAGCAGGGGTTGAAAAAAGCATGAAGCTATTTGAAAAGATGACCATCATTGGTGTTGGTCTTTTGGGAGCTTCTTTGGCTAAAGCTTGTCGTAAATATAGCCTTGTCGAAGAAATTTCAGGGTTTGGTCGGAATCGTGAGAATTTGGATAAAGCCAAATCTTTAGGCGTCATAGACTATTGCGCCAAAGATTTAGCAGAAGCCGTTAAAGATGTCGATCTTGTAGTTCTTTGCACACCCGTTTCCAAAATCATTCCGTTGATTGAGAGTTTATTACCACATCTAAAACAAGGTGCTGTGATTACCGATGTGGGTTCTGTAAAAGGATCCTTGGTCAACCAAGCGGACGACTTGATGCCAGAAGGAATTTTCTTTGTTGGATCACATCCCATTGCCGGGGGCGAAAAATCAGGATTGGAAGCGTCGCGGGCAGATTTATACCTCAATGCAAAATGTATTTTAACGCCAACACCTAAAACCGATACGCATGCGCTTGAAAAAGTAGGCGCGCTTTGGAAAGCGGTAGGAATGGAGACGCTAGCACTCGATGCAGACGAACATGATTTTGTTTTTGGTGCGGTGAGTCATCTGCCTCATATCGTTGCTTATGCGTTGATGAATACTCTGGGAGCTTTGCGTACCAAACAGGATCGTGAAGTCACGGCCTATTCTGGAGCAGGACTGAAAGACATTACTCGTATAGCGTCCAGTGACCCCGTGATGTGGCGTGATATCTGTCTCTCGAATCAAACTCATTCGCTGGACCTGATAGACCGCTTCCAGAAAACGTTGAACGACTTGCGTAGCGTGATTGAAAAAAATGACGGTAAGGCTTTGGAAGAAGCGTTTGCCGCTGCTAATAAATACCGGATGAAAGTAATTTAACTCTATGATCATCGCCATTGATGGACCGGCAGGTAGCGGTAAAAGCACTATTGCAAAATTTATAGCGAAGAACCTTAATTACCGCTATATCGATACTGGCGCCATGTACAGAGCAGTTGCTTGGTCTGCAAATAATGAAGGTATTGACCTAGATGATGAAAATGCTGTGGGTCAATGGGTTGCAGAGTTGAAAATTGAATTTGTAGTCGATCCGGAAGGGCAGCAAGTAAAGGTCAACGGAGAAAATACTGCTGGGTTGCTAAAAAATGAAATCGTGGGGCGGGGTGCTGCAAAAGTCGCAGCACAAAAAAGAGTTCGGGACATCCTCGTTGCCAAACAGAAGGAGATAGGTCAGTCAGGGAACGTGGTGATGGATGGTCGTGACATTGGTACCCACGTGTTTCCAAATGCAGAATTAAAATTCTTTATGGATGCGGATGCAGAAGAGCGTGGCAGAAGACGATACCTGGAATTGAAAGAAAAAAATATGAATGTCGATTTGGAAAATATCATTGCTGAAATAAAACTAAGGGATCACGAAGACAAGACTCGTACTATTTCACCGCTTCATCCTGCAGAAGACGCTATTGAAGTTGATACTACGAAATTTACGATTGAAGAAGTCATAGATCAGGTCATGAAACAAATTAATTTAAAGCAAAAAAGTTAATCTTTATCAAACAACCATATAGAAAGTGAGAATTAGCAGGTCATGAAAATACCCAAAGAACTTTTAAAAAAAATGGACGAGGACGATAAAGCCGAGTTGGGAGATTTGACTCCCAACGAAGAAGCCTGTTATCAGGAAATGGAGACCTATTTTAATAAAAGCCTCGGCCGATTCAAGGCTTCCCAGATCATCATGGGGAAGGTCATCGCCATTTCCAAAGGGCTCGTTACAGTTGATGTGGGATTTAAATCAGAGGGTATGGTTTCTCTATCCGAGTTTCCTGAAAGTGGAAAAAACCTACAGATCGAGGACGAGGTGGAAGTCTTTATGGAAAAGGTCGAAGACAATGATGGTAATGTTGTTCTTTCCAAGGAAAAAGCTAATAAAATTAAAATTTGGGATGATCTAGTTAAAACTTATGAGGCCGATGAAATCATTCAGGGTACAGTTATAGCGAAGGCAAAAGGCGGAATTACAGTTGATATCGGGTTAAAAGCTTTTTTGCCAGGATCGCAAATCGACCTTCGCCCTATTCGCAATCTGGAGAAATTGATTGGCGAAAAATTTGATATGAAAATTATCAAGATGAACAAAAAACGCGGCAACATTGTTCTCTCTCGCAGAATTCTCTTGGAAGAACAGCGCAAACAGATTCGCACTGGTACTCTTGAGAGAATGGATGAAGGTAACCTTATTGAAGGGGTTATTAAAAATATTACTGAATATGGCGTGTTCATCGACCTGGGCGGAATCGACGGGTTGCTCCACATCACCGATATGTCGTGGGGCAGGGTCAACCATCCCTCCGAAATGTTTTCGATCGGTGACAAGGTAACGGTAATTGTTCTGAAATACGATAAAGACAAAGAACGTGTCTCTTTGGGGCTTAAGCAAACTAGCCCTGATCCATGGGTGGATGTGGATTCCAAATTCCCAGTTGAAACAAAGATTAAGGGTAAAGTGGTCAGTGTCACTGATTACGGAGTTTTTGTCGAACTTGAAAAAGGCATCGAAGGCCTTGTGCATATTTCAGAAATGAGCTGGAGCCGTCATGTAAAACACCCAAGCAAAATGGTTGCTATCGGTGATGAGGTTGAAGCTCTTGTTCTCACATTGGATAAAGAAAAGAAACGAATTTCTCTAGGCATGAAACAAATCGAGCCCAATCCATGGGATGAAATTGAAGATAAATATCCCATTGGTACTGAGGTCGAGGGTACAGTACGAAACCTGACCGATTTTGGTGCTTTTGTCGAGTTGGAAGATGGTGTGGATGGATTGATTCACATCTCTGATCTGAGTTGGAAAAAAATTAAGCATCCTTCTGAAGTATTAAAGAAGAAAGATAAAATTAGCTCTGCTGTACTTAGTATTGATAAAGAAAACTGCAGAATTTCTTTGGGTGTCAAACAATTGTTGCCCGACCCATGGGATGAAATTGCGGGCAATTACCCAATTGGAACAGAAGTTTCAGGTAAGATAATTAAGGTGACAGGCTTTGGTGCCTTTGCTGAATTTGGAGATGGGCTTGAGGGTTTAATACATGTATCTCAATTAAGCTCAAAAAATATTACCGCACCTGAAGAAGCTGTTAAAGTGGATGATAATATTAAAGCAAAAGTGATCAAGGTTGACACAAATGATAAAAAGATCGCTTTAAGCATCAAAGCTTATGAAGAAAACCTGGATCTTTCGCAAATTGAAAAAGAACAGGTCGATATGGAAGTTTTTAAAGAAGAGTGAACGTAGAAACCCGACCTCGATAGAGGTCTAGTTTAGTATGGAAATTTTACCCAAAGCAGGAAAGGCCACTTTTGAAATCTTTTATTAAATGGACATTAGGTATATTCGTATTCTTTTTTGCAGCATCCATACTGGGTGGCTTCATGCAAGATCGCTGGAAAATCTCAAACAGCGAAATTGCTCTGGTTCATATCAACGGTATATTGATGGATTCTTCTGGGGTAGTCCGACAGCTTTCAAAGTATCGGCGGGACTCAAAAATTAAAGCCATAGTTGTTAGAATAGATTCTCCAGGCGGGGCGGTTGCTCCCGCACAGGAAATCTACTATGAAATCAATAAAATAAAAGACTCTCAAAAAATTGTTTATGCGTCTTTGGGTAGCGTAGCTGCATCTGGTGGCTATTATATTGCTTGTGCGGCGGATTATATTCTAGCAAACCCTGGCACACTGACAGGAAGTATAGGCGCTATTATGGCTTTCAGTAATATGGAAGAGCTAGCAAAAAAAATAGGCTTGCGGCCCGCAGTGATTAAAAGTGGTGCATTTAAAGATACAGGCTCTCCACTCAGATCAATGCAACCCGAAGAGCGTGAGCTATTGCAAAATGTAGTGAACGATGTACATCAGCAGTTCGTGCAAGCGGTCTCTTTGGGAAGAAACCTACCTGAGGATAGGGTCAAACTGTTTGCCGATGGAAGAGTTATGACTGGGAAGCAAGCCTTTGAGTTCAAATTGATTGATGAGTTTGGCGGGCTGGAAAAAACTATAGAGATGCTTGGTAAAAAAATCGGTATTGTGGGTTATCCCAGTGTTGTTGAAGAAAAAGTAGATGTTCCTTTTATGGATTGGTTGATGCAAAGTGTTGTTTCAAAAAACCTCACCCAATCTCTTGTGCCAGCATCTATACCCTTGCT
>CAZMBO010000076.1:0-3900 GCA_964564655.1 uncultured Nitrospina sp.
CGAACGCCTGACCTACGGATTAGGAATCCGTTGCTCTATCCAGCTGAGCTACGGGGGCTTATTTATTTTCAATAAGTTACAGGGCTATAGAATTTCAAGTTTCTTGTTAGTAAGCCTATAGCAAGCAGTAAATGGACTTGAACGCTAGACTTTACCATATCATAATTTTCTACCAATTTTATCTTCCTAGCACCTAACTTGAGTTCTGACAGGTGAAGCCCTCCTCCTTCCCATTACACCCCACCCTATACTACAATGTGGTAGTTACTTGCCTATGGAGGTTCACCAATTATGAATTATATAAATCCCTTATTATCCTATTTAAGAATTATTATTTCATTAAGCATCGGATTATTCTTTCTGATGTGGAATCAAATAGAGTCACATGCCGATTTAATAGATGCAGGTAAGACCGATAGCGCTGTCAAGATGCTGCATTTCCCCAAGTCACTGCGCGTGGTCGAGAATATAACTGAGGGACTTAGTGATCTCAATCAAGTTTTTAATGACCCAAAACAAATCCGACGGACCTTGTTAAAACTGGATCCAGCACGAATCGTTCCCGCTAAAAGTGGGGAATCATTCGTAGGAGAAATAACACGAGAAAAGTTAAAAGAGCTTGCCCAAGCATACTCAGAAGATGTGATCTTTGTATTCCGGAGGAGTTATGAACCACACCCATTGTCGATCAAAGAGAATGAAATAGTAGAGGCCCGTCATACGGGAATTCTCTATCTGGCTAAACAGAAGAAAGTTCTGGCACTCCAAGGTTCCGTAAAAGAAGAGACCTTTTCCGGGAAAGAGTCAGCAAAGCAGCAGGCCGAGCATTTGAAGAAACTGGATCAAGAGGGTTTGAAAGAACTGTCTTTGCAGGCGAGAAAAGTTCTTCATTCTCACAAATTTGAGAAACGCCAATCAGCATACTGAGTTTTGACATACGGCAAGGGTAGTATTATCATAAAACCTTCTAAAACAGGAATTAGGAGAGACACATATGATCAGGGTTCGAGCGAGCCAAATATTTACCCATTCCATGGAAGATGTAGTTGCAGCAAAAAAATTACTGGATGCTGGCACCTCATTTGAAGAGACCGTTGAAAAATACAGCACCTGTCCCTCAAAAAAAAATGGCGGTGATTTAGGTTGGATGCCTGAAGGGAATCTGCAATCCATTATGGGACAAGATATATCAGAAGATAAATTAGGAGAAATAATCGGGCCCGTACATTCCCAATATGGCTATCACATATTAAGAATCTCTGAAATTGAAATAGAAAAAATTGAGGGCCCTTTTACTCCTGACCTGGCGATGGAAGAAGCCAACAGAATTTTTCCAGAAATCCACTCTTTGCTTTTCAAACAATTTCATATTGGTATGCCCGTCACTCCTTATAAGCCAGAAGAAACTATCAATTCAGTCTGTAAAAATCATAACGTCTCTATTCAAAGCGCTTTGGATGTTTTAAATAAAGAGTTCTCTGAGAAAAATATTTCGGTTATTTCATGTGAAGAACTAAAAAAACAAATGGACGCAGGAGACAAACCTGTATTGCTGGATATACGCGAAAGCTGGGAACGTGATATCTCAAAAATTGAAGGTTCGCATATTATCAATGCCGAGAATAACGAACACGTTCTAAGTTCTTTTCAAAAAAATCGAGAAATGGTTCTGATCGACTGGAAACAAGACCGCAGCCCCAGTTTTCAAAAGTGGCTCACCCAGCGGGGATACACCAATATCAAATGTCTGGAAGGCGGAATTGACCTTTGGTCAGAAAAAATAGACACAAGATTAAATCGTTATGATATTGATGAAGATGATGGCTATCGCTATGAAGATATTCTAGACGAACCCAATGATCACGAAGGCCACGACCACGATCATCCAGAGGAGTAACTTTATCCCTGGCCTATGGATTCTAAATCTACAAATCCACTATTAGAAATCCAAAACCTAAGCACCTCCTTCTATACCGATGAAAACGTTGTGCGTTCGGTACGCAATATAAACCTGTGTCTTTATCCCGGAGAAACTCTTGCCTTAGTAGGAGAATCCGGTTGTGGAAAATCCGTAACCGCTTTAAGCGCCATGCGACTGATTCCCATTCCTCCGGGTACATTCGAAAATGGTCGAATTCTTTATAAAGGCAAGGACCTTCTCCAGATATCTGAAAAGGAAATGCAAAAAGTCCGGGGCAACGAGATCAGTATGGTTTTTCAGGAGCCTATGACTTCACTCAATCCCATTTTTACAATTGGCGATCAGATTTGTGAAACTATTCTCCTGCACCAAAATAAAACAGAAGAAGAAGCTAGGGAACTGACGCTTGAAATACTTAAAAAAGTTGCCATACCTTCTCCCGAACAAAGAATAAATCAATATCCCCATGAGCTATCAGGAGGCATGAAACAACGCGTTATGATTGCCATGTCCATTGTTTGCAAGCCCTCCTTGTTAATTGCAGATGAGCCAACTACCGCCCTTGATGTAACCATTCAAGCACAAATCCTAGATTTATTAAATGTGTTGAGAAATGATACCGCTATGTCCATTCTTCTAATCACCCATAACTTGGGTATCGTTGCACAATATTCAGATCGGGTTGCTGTCATGTATTCCGGGAAAATCGTAGAACAAGCGTCGGTTGAAAAAATTTTTTCATCTCCCTCACATCCCTATACAAAAGGTTTGCTCAACTCTTTACCCAAAGATGAAATAAACGGAAAACTGGAAACCATTCCCGGTGCGGTTCCTCATCCGGCATTTTTACCTAAAGGATGTGCGTTTCATCCTCGTTGCCCAGATAAAGTAAATGCTTGTGAAAAAGATATCCCAGAGTTACAGCCTCTCGAAAGCCAGCCTAATCACCAGGTCGCTTGCTGGCTTTATCACAACTCTCTATCCATTACTTGATGAAAACGTTGCTAAAAGTACAATCACTAAAAAAATACTTTCCGGTTTACGGTGGTTTTCTATCCCGGGTTAAAGGTTTTGTGAAAGCCGTAGATGATGTTTCTTTTGAAATAAAAGAAGGAGAAATATTAGGTCTAGTTGGAGAATCCGGTTGTGGCAAAACCACGGTTGGCCGTATGACCTTACGCTTGCTTGAACCCTCATCCGGAAAGGTTTTTTTTGAAGGAATAGATATTCTAGGTTTAAAGGGCAAAGAGCTTGAGATGATTCGCCCGAAGATGCAAATAATTTTCCAGGATCCTTATAGTTCTCTTAATCCTCGCTTCACAATAGAAAGAATTATTGGCGAAGCCCTTTCAATACATGGCTTGGCAAAAGGTAGAGCACTCCAGAAAAAAATTGAGACCCTCATGGAAAAAGTAGGCCTTTCTAAAATATATATGAAACGCTTCCCACATGAATTTTCGGGAGGCCAAAGGCAACGAATTGGCATTGCGCGGGCCTTGGCCCTAAATCCAAAATACATTGTATGCGATGAACCCGTTTCGGCCTTAGATGTATCCATTCAAGCACAAATTATTAACTTACTTCAATCGTTGCAAAAAGAAGACAACTTGTCTTTAATGTTTATTTCCCATGATTTAAATGTTGTAAAGCACTTATCCCAAAGAACGGCGGTTATGTATCTGGGAAAAATTGTAGAGGTGGCACCGACGAAACTATTAAACACTAAAGCCGCTCATCCTTACACTCAAGCATTATTAGCCTCTAGGCCATCCCTGAACCCGGCAGACAGGAGACGACCTAAACCACTTCAAGGAGATGTACCTTCTCCTCTCAACCCTCCATTGGGATGCCACTTTCATCCTCGTTGTCCCGAAGCAATGGAACGCTGCAAAACAGAAACACCTCGTCATATTAAATTGGAAGATAGGCATTTTGTAAATTGTCATCTTTACGATGATTAACTTTATATCCTGAAAACA
>CAZMBO010000076.1:4000-7404 GCA_964564655.1 uncultured Nitrospina sp.
AGTTGAAAATATCGAATCCTCATCTTGGTCAGAAAAGGAATTAAGGCTAGTCAATCACGTCGAATTATTTCAGTGCAAGCCAGCCATTCTGAAAAAAGTTGAAAGCCGATTTTTTGCATTACAAAAAGGCCTGGAAAAAGAAATCACTCCACTCTCTACAAACCTGCCAAAAAAACTAGACTTAGTTAAGAATCAAATAGCAAGAGGAGAAAACCACAACGGTTTCCCCTATCTATCTTTAGATTATCCACAAAACTTTTCCAAAACAGAAATGTTCACCATGAGGACCCTTTTTTGGTGGGGCCACTACCTAGGATATTCGTTAATCCTGAAAGGCGAGAGGCTTGCAATATATTTAGAGCGATTGTTAGAAAATCGGAACACTGAACCTTTTCAAGACATTTTTGTATGCCTGGCCCCTACTCCCTGGGAGTGGGAATTAAACAAAAAAAACTATTCCTTGGTTTCCAAGTCCAACGCCGAGGAATTCCAAAAAACATTTCTCGAATTGGGCTACCTGAAATTAATGCGGGTGGTTACAGTTACAGATAAAAAGTTTATGGCTCTAAACTGGACTCAAACCGGTGTTCAATTTTGGAAAGATTTAACACCAATAACAATGGATAAATAACTCAACCTTCAAGAAAGGATTTTACTGCTTCTTTTGCATTTTGAGGTTAGACGCATCATCGCCTACCAATAAACTTTTAAATTCAAAATTAAAAGTTTATTTAATTTATTTTTCTTCCGTATGAACAAAAACTAGGGGATGCCTCCAGCATATATTTGATTGCTGAATAAATCGTATTCCCTGAGGTTGAGATAATGCTTTAAAGATAAGGTTATGGTGTAGCGAATCGGCAATGGGAGAGGTTTTACTTTCGGGAACATGTAAAGGCGTGGGAGTCATAAAAGTTTTCCTCCCCAGTCCTTCTACCTCAGATTCATTTTTTAAAAGTTTACCAATAAAAGGGGGTTTCCTTTTTAGGCCAACGAAAAAAATATTGTCTTGGGCTGGTAAGTCTGATTTGGAAAAGATAGCAACAGCATTACGGCCAAAATATGTGGGCATGGATGAGTCTTTTATCTCAATTCCATAGCTGAAATTAGGGAGTTCCCTCGGGACTGATATTTTGATATAATTTTGGAAATCGAAAATCTTTTCTTCCCGCTCGTGATCAGGCTCCCACCTTTCCTGATCATAGGATAGCGAGCTAAGGGGAATGGTTATCAACGGCTTGTTCTTCATTGTTTGAAAATATTTAACATTGATGGAAAATTCTGCCCTTTTTTTAGATTGACCGGGGCAACTTTAGTCAATTTCAAAAACATTCTAATTTCTGCTCCCCAGGTGGGCTCATATACAAATCTAAGTAAATCCATTTTACACAATTACTCCATGAATGATTCAAGATACCGTGATGCTTTGAACTATTTATATAGCCTCACGAATAGCGGAATAAAGCTGGGGTTAAAAAACACATCCCATCTTTTGCAATACTTTGGAAATCCACAATTAGGGATCCGTACCATCCACATAAGTGGAACCAATGGAAAAGGATCTACTGCCGCCATCACCGAATCCATTTTAAGGGCTACAGGCCTGAAAACCGGACTTTACACCTCACCTCATCTTCTCGATTTTCGTGAACGTATTCAAATTAATCGCAGTTTGATTGAAAAGGAGAATGCAGCCGAGTTGATCCTAAAAATCAAAGAAGCAGTGGAAAAACTTAACATACCTGTCACATTCTTTGAGTTTGGAACGGTAATGGCATTTCTTCATTTTAAGGAGCAACAGACCGATGTAAATATTCTGGAAGTCGGATTGGGAGGAAGACTCGATGCCACCAATCTCTGCCAGGCGGAAATTTCCGTAATCACTTCCATTTCTCACGACCACACCGAATTTTTAGGCAAAAACCTCAAACAGATTGCCTTCGAAAAAGCCTCAATTATTAAGGAGAGTGGTACAGTTTTTGCTCATTTACCTGATGAGGAAATATTCAATGTTGTCAATAGTTTGGCTAAAAGTCGAGGGGCTTCGATGTCCAGGCTGAACAGCGAGTTTCAGGTAGCCCAAATCGAGTGCAGCAAAGGCTCTCAGACATTCAATTTTTATGACAAAAAGATAAAGTTTAAAGGCTTGAAATTGCCATTAATGGGCCAATTTCAGGCCCAAAATGCAGGTTTAGCTATAGCGACCTGTCTAAAATTTCTTGAGAGTAATAAAGAAAGTGAAATCAGAAAGGGGTTAGAAACGGTTCGTTGGGAAGGTCGGCTTGAGGTTGTTTCCGACTATCCTACAGTGGTCCTGGATTGTGCTCATAACGTTGCCAGCGTCAGGAATATGACGACAGAGATATGTAAAAACATCAATTTTGATAGATGTTTCGTAATTCTTGGGCTCATGAAAGATAAAGAAATTGACAATATTATCGAAATTTTAAACCAATTTGGCGATCTTTTTTATTTGGTTCAGGTTGACCCCAAAAGGGGGGAAACAACTAAAAAATTGAAGGAAAAGCTGAATAAATATAACAAACCGGTTCATGTTTCAGAAAGTGTTTCTAATGCATTACAAGCAGCCAAAGAATCTGCAAAACCCAAAGATTTGGTCTGCATCACAGGATCCATTTTTACGGTGGCCGAAGCTAAAAATTGTTTTCAACATGAAAAAAACCTTAGTAATTTTGGGGCTGCTCCTCACCCTCGCAAATAATGCGTCTTCCAGTGGTACGCCGCAACCCATTCCTCCAGAGCCTGACAACATAATTTTCTCTCCGAAAAAAAAGGGTGAGAAGGAGTCTGAAGCTTTGGATAGAATCTTCGCTCAAAACAAACCAGGCAATTCACCTGAATGGCATTGGGCAAATGGCAAACCTTTGCTTCTAGCAGAAAATACCAAAGCACCAAAAGGCCTTAATTATTCTGAGCGGGTTAAACAAAATAACCGCCAAAAGAAAAATGACAAATTGGCAAACCAGATGAACATTTTAAAAGACCCAGAAAATAGTCACCTATTCGGCCCTGCCTCACGTTGGAAAGAAGTAGGTAGAGAAGTGGCCTCTCTCTTAGGGGCTAATTACAACAAAGGCATGACAACCTATCAAGTATTCGCAAAGTCAATAATGAAGATGTTGTTAAGACAATTAATGCTACAGAGGGGGCCGCAAACAGAAGGAGATGCACTTCGTGTGAAGCAGACTCTTCCAAGATTAGAAAACACGGTTTTAGCAAATAAATATATTTTGGCATTGAAAATGGCGATCAATAATCGTGCTATCGAAAAGGCAAAGTTTTTAGGTAAATATAGGTTAGAGCATGGTGGTAAACCACGAGGATTTAAAACGGCTTGGTACAACTCAGCAGAAGCGAAAAAATCAATTTTTCAAGTTATGGCT
>CAZMBO010000077.1:0-7140 GCA_964564655.1 uncultured Nitrospina sp.
GGGAACTGGATTAGCCCAACAAGGGAGTTTGAAAGAAGCCATTAATTACTTTCAAAAAGCCCTACGACTTAAACCTGATCTTACATCGGCTCGCAAAAACCTTGAAATGGCTATTCGTGCATATGAGGAAGCGGGTAAACCCAAGTAACCTAGCCCTGATTTCTACTATAGCCAAACCCTTTTAAAGGGTGCCCACATTAGTTACGTTATTTTTTTCTGATCCTGTAAGCCCTTTTTCTTGTACAATTAAACAAGTTTGAGTACTAATTATCATAAATTATAACCACCAATTTTTCACCGGGAATTGGTTATATTACTAAACAAAAGTTTGCTAGCTTTTATTTATGTACCTTTACCGATTCCCTCTGCTATCAAATATTATCTCTCTTGTCCTTGTAGTTCCTTTGTGTTCGTTTGCTGAACCAAAAAACAACAGCGATAAAATAGTTCCTCAACCTATTCAGGAAATGTTTCAGTCGAACTTGGTCTATCCTCAGGATAAAGATGAAATCCAATTTACTTTATTCCCATCCTTTAACAAAAATCAAAGTGGTCAAAAAGCGAGAACCTTATTCGAGATTGAATATGGAATTACGGACGCATTTCAGGTCATCTTCGAATGGGACGGATTGCTACACCAAAATCCGAGGACTGGCCCTACAATTGCTGGACCCGGAAACATTGAGGTTGGTGCTCAATATAGTTGGATGGGCTTGGGTGATGGCAATACACACTTTTCTTTTGGAAATTTAATTGAAATCCCTGTAGGGCCAGTAAAAAATGGTCTCACAGAAGGTTTTATTGAAGTACAACCCTTTATAATTTTGGCGAGAGACTTTCCCGAGTTAAACCAGAGCCAAATTTTTTTCGAGCTTGGCTTTGACTGGGTTAACCAGGTTAGAAATGTTCCTGAAAGCACAGAACCCGAAGTTGATAGTATTTCATGGAACGTAGGCGCTTTTTTCCCCATTGGATTCTGGCGCGCAACTTTAGAAATAAACGGAAGCAATAACAAATGGGACGGCGGCAACCGAAACGATATATATATTACGCCAGGTACTATTTATAAATTATCCAAAGAGTGGGAAATAGGTATAGCCACACCTATTGGGGCTACCAATACTGCTGACGATTATCGAGTTGTAGGTTACTTGATGTGGGAGTTTGAATTGGATTAAAGAAAATTATATAAAAAATATGCGCTGTAAACTCTTTATGACATACCAGTTACTTTGTTTTTTTTCTAGCAGCATTTTTTGGCTTTGCTTTAACTTTTTTTCTGGTCTCTCTAAGCCATTTTTGAAGAGTTGAGTCTTTCGGATGTTTCTTTTCTGGTAGTCCACTGCCACGGATTAACTTCTGTAATCCATAATCATTTTTAAAATCGAGAAACTGTAAATTCGGATTGTCCTTTAATTTTTTAATAACGGAAGAACAATAGTCTTCACGAAGATGATCCATTTTAACCCTGTCTGTTATCGGATGAGGGCTTTTGGAAGGTTCTGCCTTTGCTAGTCGATTCAAAAATTCTTCCTGATAAATTTTTAGATCGACGCAGGATAGATAGTGGGCGATCTTTTTTTTGTCCCTGCGATACCAAGTAAGGAAACTCTCCTTATCTAAGACGAGCACGTTAGGGTTTTCAGTCATCAAAAGGCCGCCAGCAAGATCAATTAATCGGCCACTTTTAACCCGAATTTCTCCAAGACTAATAGAATCTTCCATCGTCGTCCATACATCCATTAGAGCTTTAAAAGTATTATCAAAACCAGTTCTTCCTGCATCAAAAGCTCTAGCTAAAATATTGGTATGGTCACAGAGTAACTCAAACGCATCTCCAAACCCCCAGCTATCAGAATGCTCAAGTTTGCCAAGTAGGATCATATAGCTAGATTCATTCACGGCCTTTACCTCTTTAATGGAATGACCTTAGAAACTTTTTCTGCTTCAAATATCATTCACACCATTTATGAGTTTTCTTCCCGCCATCATACCTGACAGCCATACCTGCCTCAACCAACACATCAGCAAGGTTCTCTCCGTCTATAATAACATCCGCAGCTATCCTAAAATATTTGCCCCGCTCCATACTCTTTAAAACAATCTGTTCCGCATCCTTGAGAAAATCAGCGACCATCTGCTGCGCCTGTTGAGCATTGTACTTTTCCTTCTCGCACTTTCCCTTTATCTCTGGTGTGTCAATTCCATTGACTCGGATTGATATTTCCTCGCCGATGATGGGATGAAGGCCAGGAAGGTTGAAGGTAATCGTATCGCCGTCATAGTTTCTCAAGTAGACAGCCCCTTTGTAGTCGCCAAAGGATTTGGCAAGAACATGGGAAGGCAACGACAGGAAAGAAAGTATTACAATTGTGAGTACCCTCACAGGCGTCACTCCTAAATGCCCTATTAATTATATCTTAAGGCCTTGTTAAAACATTAATTAACTACACCTATCTGCTCAGGGGTGTTGTAAAAACATTTAGACTAAACTATATTGAAGAATAACCTATCTTTTTGCTATCCCGAATACAAGTTTTTAGCGATAGCTTTTGCTTACCATGGTTGAAGTTTTACCGCTGGTCTTTAATTTAAATTAAAGGAGGATTGGTTATGAACAAAGACTCTTCGATTGCACTGATTATTGCCATTATTATTACCATTATAGCATCGACACCACTTTACTATTCCCGAGACTATTCTCGTGGGTCGCAAGGAAAATCCTCGGAAGGTTCAGATACAAAAGTGTCAGAGCCAATGAAGAGAACAGGTCAAATTTCTGAAAGCTCTACGGAATCCACCATGCCGTGACTAAAACATACCTAGCCGCGGTATCAATATTAATTTCCCAAGCGAACAGCGGTAATGACGCCATAATATTTTTATGATTAAATATAGGTAACCATGAATTTTAAAACTTCTCCTAATTGAAGGTGTCTACCGTGAAAAATTTGATTTTAGTCCTTACCATTTTATGTTTTACCCTTTTAACAAATATCGGATTCGCCCGAGAACTTCTTGTGCTCAGTGGCGAAAATTCTCAAAACTCTAAGCGATGGCAGGAAGAAGTTCTTCCCGAATACTCAACCAGTGCTTCGGGGAAAAGCCTCCCTATCAAGATTGTGCCCGTAAAGGGAAATCGTTTCCCAGAATGGTTAGCAAAGGCTCTGGACGAAGGGCGCGTGGGCGAGATTTTGGGTACCCCTACTTTTCTGATTTGGGACTCAAAAAGAGGAAAGGAAATTGGCCGTATAGAAGGCTATACTCAGAAGCTCAGGTTTTTTTCACAACTTAAAGAAGCAATAAGTATGATTGACCAGGGTCAACACCCAGGTAAAAGGGAAGGCTCTGGTGGTCATAGGGATGAGGGTTCTGGAGGAGATCAACGTCAGGAAGAAGGCTCCGGCAATAGCAGTAATATAATGGATCATATTTATAAAACTCCGGAAGAAGCCAAAAAAGCCTCGGAAATGCTGGGGCTTGGTGGAGAAATTCATACCCACCAAACGCCGGGGGGAACTATATATATGCCAGGAGCCACCATGTAGCTTTTCCCGCAAGGAATACGTTGGTAATTTAATTAAAGATATTACATATTGATCTGGTTGTGGTTATCCTATGCGACGATTCTTATGAATTCATCGAATGGAAACAGGTTGGAATGGATCAGGAGTGCAACTAATAGAAGTTCTGTTCGACTACTCTAAAAACGAAAGAGTTTTGATAAAGGAATTAAAATCGAAAACCTGTATTTTGTAATTGCCATCTAAAAAAGGATGTTTCTATGGCTGAAAAACTAAAAGTCCGTTCACCTTACGATGGACATTTGATAAAAGAAATTGATCTGGATGATGAGACTCGTATAGAACAAGCCCTAACCACAGCAGAAGAACTGGAACAAAAAAAACCTCTTCCAATACCAGAGAGAATTTCCATCCTGAATAAAACTGCTGACTTGGTTGAAGCAAAGGCAGAGGAATTTGCCCGACAGTCTGCAGAAGAAGGCGGAAAACCTTTGATCGACTCCCGAATTGAACTGACCCGGGCAGTACAGGGAATACGGGAAGCCGCAAATTCGATAGGTCAACTCACAGGACATGAGATTCCAATGAACCTGACGCCTTCATCCATGAACCGAATGGCATTTACCACCCGCGAGCCTATTGGTATCGTTGCTGCTATCAGTGCTTTTAATCATCCTTTCAATTTAATTGTTCACCAGGTAATACCTGGAGTAGCCGTAGGTTGCCCAGTGATTGTAAAACCCGCACGCACAACCCCCCTATCCTGCTTGAATCTCGTCAACTGCCTATACGAAGCTGGTTTGCCAAGAGAATGGGTACAAGTTATTATCTGCAAAGGTTCACTGGCCGAAAAAATTGCTACTGACCCAAGGGTTTCTTTCCTAACGTTCATTGGCTCTGGAGAAGTAGGTTGGGGTCTGCGATCCAAATTGGCCGAAGGCGCACGATGCGCATTAGAACATGGAGGCGCAGCACCTGTTATTGTGGAGCCGGATGCCGATATCGATGATGCCTTGCCTTTACTAGCGAAAGGCGGGTTTTATCATGCAGGTCAGGTCTGCGTTTCAGTACAACGCATTTTTGTGCACGAAGATATCGTAGAAAGTTTCTCCAACAAACTTGTGGCTATCGCAAAAAATTTGGTGGTGGGAGATCCGACGGATGAAAAAACGGAGGTCGGGCCTCTTATTGAGGAAGGAGAAGTGGATCGAATCCACAATTGGGTTGAAGAAGCCAAAGCGGCTGGTGGAAAAATTTTAACCGGGGGCAACAAAATTGGTAATACCTGCTATGAACCAACGGTTATTCTGAACCCACCTTATGATATAAATGTCTCTCAATGTGAAATCTTTGGCCCGGTCATCAACATTTATTCATATAAGAACAGGAACGAGGCTATAAAGTTTGCAAATGATGTTCCCTTCGCATTTCAGGCTGCAGTTTTTACCAACGATATCAATGCCGCTTTAGAATCAGCTAAGGACTTAAACGCAGCAGCCGTAATGATAAACGATCACACTGCATTTCGTGTCGACTGGATGCCATTTGCAGGCAGAAAATCTTCCGGACTCGGCGTTGGCGGAATTTTACCCAGCATGATTGAGATGACAGAAGAAAAACTAATCGTATTCAGGTCAAAATTAATTTAAACGAATTTCTTTCTAATCTATGTCTGCAGCACATCTGAATCCTGTCCCATCAGATTGTAATTGAAAGTGGGAATTCATTCGATTTGATGACCTCATTTCCAAAGCTTTTTTATTCCAACTGCCCCCTCTATTCACCTTTTGTGTGATAGAAAAGGAACCAACACAATCTACCCCGCTGCAAGCATTGAGTTCTGAACGAGAACCTTTAGGGTTTTTTTCAGGACTCATTAAATAATAATTTTCATTAATCGGCATCCAATCAAAAACCCATTCACTTACATTCCCTGCCATATCAAAAAGCCCAAATGCATTTGGTGGAAACGAACCTATCGGAGAAGTATTTTTAAAACCATCGGTTTTACTTGCGTCTCGAGAATTTAAATCGCATTCACTATCACAAAAATTTCCCTCTTTGCCAGTCACCGCCTCTCCCCAGTAGTATTTACTCTTTGTCCCTCCTCGTGCGGCAAATTCCCATTCTGCCTCTGTTGGCAATCGATATCCCTGTTTCTTACAATAATCTCGCGCATCTTCCCATGAAACACTGTCAACCGGAAACTCTGCTCCAGGAAATTGAGATGGATTAAAACCCATTACACTTTGAAAAAATTTTTGTTTAACCTCATACTTTCCAATTTTAAAGGAAGACAAGCAGACTTTGTGCCTGGGGCGTTCATCTGAGTTTCCTGAGTCGCTTCCCATTTCGAAACAGCCTTCCTTCATGACTATCATTTCTTCTTTTGGTTTTTCTTGATTTGTCGAGATTGCCATTTTTTGAACGGTAGCTTTTAGAGCTGTGACTAGCTCACGCGTAGCCGTTGGAATGCCGTGATACTTGATTCGGTATCTGCTCTTAGCTAGCAATTCCATTTTTCCTGTGCTCATAATAAAAACTCGAAAATGGGGAACTGGGCCTATAGCATCATCCTTTACAAATTGGCTGATATCGTCATCGACTGCACCCGATTCATCAATCGCCATTACATTCTCGTCTACAAGCTCCGCTTTCCGGCCCTTGGTTTTTCCTTTTAGAAAAACCATGACATTTCTTCCCTTAGATGCGGGCATGGCAAGAATTCTATTGAGAAGGTCTTCTGCCTCTTGAAATTTTTTTAGCTTTATTTTCGTATCCGCTTGAGCACGTAGAACCTTATAGTTATCGGAATCTTTTCCAAGTACCTGATCAAAGAATTTTTCTGCGACATGATATTTACCTTGAGCAAAAGCCGTTTTGCCACTGTCAAAAATTTTTGTTAAATCCTGAGCATGCAAAGTCACTGAAGAGAATAATAAAAGCACGAACTGGATCATTAATTTTTTAATTATTTCAATCAACTTATCCATTTGAAGATTCCTGTTAATTAATATTTTCAATATTTACAGGCCATGAATAAACAAAGGCCGTGCCTCCACCCTCAACAGACTAGATCCAAAAAAACAAAAATCTATTAAAAAATTGTAAGACAGTAGTATACGCAGTTAGAATTAACCCTTACTCTACTAAATATAGTTTAGTATAGATTAACTTGAAAATAGCTAATAGGTTTAGTTTTATTATTATTAGCCCAATATATTAAATACTCTATTTTTGAATCCTTTACACGCTATACAGAATTCACTGTAAACCTAGCAATGAGCTTTAATTTCAACACCAATAGAATTTCAAAATATTTACTGATGACCTTACTATTAACGGCTGGTTGCACCAACATTGGAGAGGATCCATTGACTCTAAACATCGGTGCTGAACCTTCAGCTAAAATGCGAAATGACATCGGGGTAGAACACTTTTTAGCAGGAAGAAATTTTGAAGCCCTGTTGCAATTTACCCAAGCAAATTTAGCTGACCCAACTTCCGGAGAGATTCATTTCAACCTTGGGCTTGCACTTTGGAATGAAAATAAAAAGGAAAAGGCGATCAAACATTTCAAACAGGCATATAGTTTGGCCAAGGGAAACCCGAAAAT
>CAZMBO010000078.1:0-7089 GCA_964564655.1 uncultured Nitrospina sp.
CTTATAACGTGGTCATCAATGAGCATCATTCCAGTTATTTCCCCAACCAATATCGACCACCAGAGGAACTTTAAGGGGCATGACTTCTTCCATTTCTTTTTTGACGAGGGCACGCATTTCTTCTTCTTCCTCAGGGGGGCATTCAAACACCAATTCGTCATGGACTTGAAGAATCATCCTAGAGTTTAATCTTTTTTGAGTTATTTCCCTATCCAGATTAATCATTGCAAGCTTGATCAGATCTGCGGCACTGCCCTGAACGGGAGAATTAATTGCTACTCTCTCAGCTGCTTCCCGCGCCTGTCTGTTCTTGCTATTGAGGTCCGGCAAATATCGTTTTCTTTTCATTAAAGTCATGGTGTATCCGGTATCTCTGGCATCTTCAACAGTCCTCTCCATATAAACTTTTACATTTTTATAGAGTTCAAAGTATTGATCGATAAATTTCTTTGCCTCTTTCGGAAAAATTTTCAGCTGCCGGGATAAACCAAAGGCGCTCAATCCATAAACGATTCCAAAGTTAACTGCCTTGGCCATACGCCGTGCTTCCGCATCCAAACGTTCAGCAGTTGTCCCAAATATTTCTACTGCTGTGCGTGTATGGATATCCTCCCCATTCACAAAAGCATCAATCAGGGATTCATCTTCCGATATGTGGGCCAATATCCTCAATTCCACCTGCGAATAATCAGCAGATAAAATCTTATTGTTCCCATCTGCAATAAAAGACTTACGAATTTCACGTCCCATTTCCGTTCGAATAGGAATATTTTGCAGGTTCGGATTGCTGCTGCTCAATCGCCCTGTAGCTGCAACCGACTGATTGAATGAAGTGTGAACACGAACTGTTTTACTAAATATCTCTCCCTGCAAAGCATCTACATAAGTCGATTTGAGTTTACCCAATTGTCGATATAGAAGGATAACCTCAGGGAGATCATGCTCGGCAGCAAGTTCCTCAAGCACCGAAACGTCGGTTGAGTAACCGCTTTTAGTTTTTTTTATGACCGGCAATCCCAGCTTCTCAAATAAAATCACTGAAAGTTGTTTTGGAGAGTTAATATTGAATTTTTCTCCTGCTAACTCATAAATCTCTTTTTCTTTTTCAGCAAGTAACCGGTGAATTTTTTGAGAAAGCTTTTGCAGGTGAGATTTATCTAAAGCCATCCCTTGCAACTCCATATCTCCGAGAACTTCAAGAAGAGGTAGTTCCAATTTTTTAAAAATTTTTAGATCGTCCCCCTTAAGAAGATCTGAAAGCTTTTCATACAAACGCCAGGTTATGTCGGCATCTTCTGCAGCATATTCGGTTGCCCTTTCTACTTCTACCTGATCAAAACCTATTTCTTTTGAGGCCGTTCCAACGACATCCTTGTATTTGATAGTTGTGTGCCCCAGATGCTCCAAGGCCAGAAAATCCATATTGTGGGTTCGACTGGATGGGTTCAACAAATAGGAGGCTAGCATGGTATCAAAGGTGATTCCTTGAAGCTGAACTCCTTCATTTTTTAAAACAATAAAATCGTATTTTATATTCTGGCCCACTTTTTTAATTTTAGGATCCTCGAGAATGGGCTTGAGCTTATCAAATACCCAATCCACTCCTAATTGATCTGGTGCACCAAGATAGTTATGCGCCATGGGTATGTAGCAGGCCTCACCCGCATTGCATGAAAAAGAAATCCCTACTGCTCTTGCCTGGACCGGTCGAAGACTTGTTGTCTCTAAATCCAATGCAAAAATTTTATTTTTTTTGAGTTTTTTAATCCATTTATTGAATGCTGTCTCTGTCAAAACAATTTCGTAATTTTTTTTGAGAGGTTTAATTGTTTCCGAAGTTTCTTCTGATCCATTTTCCAATACCGACAGCATTGAAGAAAATTCGAATTCAGAAAACAATTTTCTTAGATCTTCATTTTTAGGCGGTCGAACCTTCAAATCATTCAAAGAGCATTCCAGTTTCATTCCTGTATCAATGGTGACCAACTTACGGCTCAAGAATGCGCACTCCTTATCCTGAACAAGGTTTTCCTTCAATTTTTTCTTTTCTATCTCATCGATGCATTTATAAAGTTCTTCAATCGAACCATACTTTTGGATTAGTTCTGTTGCCGTTTTCGGACCCACCCCTTTTACTCCGGGGATATGGTCACTGGAATCACCCATCAATCCCATCACCTCAGTCACTTTTTCAGGAGGCACGCCAAACTTTTCTTTAACTTCATCTACACCAATCCATTTATTCTTCATGGTATCCAGCATTTGAACTTCGGGGCTTACCAACTGCATCATATCTTTATCACCACTTACAATAACAACCCGAAAACCTGCCTTGGAGCCTTTTAAGGCAAGAGTTCCAATGATGTCATCGGCTTCATAACCAGGAATGCGAATACTGGAAATATTAAAAGCATCGACAAGGGGTTCAAAATAAGGGAATTGTTTGGCTAGATCTTCGGGTGGAGCGTCACGGTTCGCCTTGTAATCAGAATAAATATCGTGCCGGAAGGTTTTTTCTTTGCTGTCAAATGCAACACATAAATAATCGGGCTTTTCATCTTTTACAACCTTTTGCAGCATATTGATGAAACCGTATAGTGCGTTTGTTGGAAACCCTTTGGATGTAGAAAGAAACTGCCTGATCCCAAAGTAGGCACGAAATATATAGGAAGAACCGTCTATAATGTATAAGGATTTTGATTTGTCCATTTTCAACTCGACTATACTTTTAAATTCACAAGTATAAAGTCGTAGCTTTACCGTGTCTAATAATTTGTGATATGATTATATTTGTATGCCCTCATAAACTTATTGAAATTAAAGGCTTAAATAAGTTCTCTGCAAACTATGAACACCCTAAAAGGTTCATCATTGAATAATAAATCGCAAGCAATCATTGACTCGGCTCAGAGGGCCTTGAAAATTGAAAGCCAAGCGGTAACGGATTTAGTCGACCGCATTGACGAAGGTTTTGTTAATGTCGTCCACCATATCGATCAATGTCAAAACCTCATCATCACCGGCATGGGTAAATCGGGATTAATTGGAAAAAAAATCGCTTCCACTTTCTCTAGCATAGGTCTGCCAACCTTATTTTTACATGCAGCAGAAGCAAGTCATGGCGACTTAGGGATGATTATGGAAAATGACACCGTAATTGCAATTTCTAACAGTGGAGAAACGGATGAAGTTATAAAGCTCCTTCCCTCCTTTAAAAGAATAAATTGTACGCTGGTAGCGATAACTGGAAATTCCACATCAACCCTTGCCAAATGTAGCGATTATGTTTTAAATGTTACCGTTCAGGAAGAAGCATGCCCAAAAGATCTGGTTCCCACAGCAAGCACAACTGCAACACTGGCGTTGGGTGATGCGTTAGCGGTTGCTTTCATGGAACTCAGAGGAATTCAAGAAAAGGATTTTGCACAAAACCATCCCGGTGGCAGTTTGGGTCGCCGGTTGTTAACTACGGTCGATGACCTGATGCATTCCGGTGATGCTATCCCAAAAGTATTAGAGAATGCTGATTCCTCGAGTGTGATAGGAGAAATTTCTAAAAAACGTTTAGGAGTCACCCTGGTAACAGATCAAGATGGGAAGCTGAAAGGTTTAGTAACAGACGGAGATCTGAGACGTATTATGGGAAAAGGGGAAGATATTTCTCAAATGAATGCTTCAAATATGATGACAAAAAATCCTAAGACTATTACAAAAGAAACCCTGGCAGCTAAAGCCGTACAAATAATGGAACAACATTCCATAACATCATTGGTCGTTTTGAAGGAAGACGAAATTGAAGGGATCATCCACTTACACGACATACTCAAGGCGGGTGTTGTTTAATTCCTTCCTAAAATAAAATCACTTATGACTGGCCAAGAACTTCGTAATAAATTTATACAATATTTTAAAGATAGGCAACACGCTGTCATTCCTAGTTATCCACTAGTTCCTAATAATGACCCGACCTTATTATTTACTAATGCGGGTATGGTTCAATTTAAGGATATCTTTCTAGGTGATGAAAAACGAGAATACAATCGTGCTGTTACTGTTCAAAAATGCGTTCGGGCAGGTGGCAAACATAACGACCTCGAAATGGTTGGTCGTACCGCGCGCCACCATACTTTTTTTGAAATGTTGGGGAATTTTTCATTCGGTGATTATTTTAAAAAAGAAGCCATCCAATACGGATGGGAGTTTTTAACAGAAGTTATAGGCCTCCCTCGCGATCGTCTCTATATTTCCGTCTTTCAGGATGATGATGAAGCTTTCAATATCTGGGCAAATGACATTAAGATGCCCCGAGAGCGAATTTATAGAATGGGTGAAAAGGATAATTTCTGGGCTATGGGTCCTACTGGGCCCTGTGGACCCTGTTCCGAAATCTTTATCGATCAGGGAAAAGCAATTGGATGCGGAAAATCCTCTTGCGCGGTTGGCTGTGATTGTGACCGTTACCTGGAAATTTGGAATTTGGTGTTCATGCAATACGATCGTGATGCTTCCGGAAAACTAACCCCTCTTCCAAAACCAAGCATCGATACAGGGATGGGTCTTGAACGTCTTGCTGCAGTAGTGCAGGGACGAACCACCAACTATGATACCGACTTGATGATGTCCATCATAAATGAATCCGCAAAGATCACTGGTCGCGAATATGGCATAAATGATGAAGTAAATGTTTCCCTTCGAGTGTTGACTGACCATGCACGTGCCGCCACCTTTCTTATTGGTGATGGAGTCATACCCTCAAACGAGGGTCGTGGCTATGTACTTCGCAAGATCATGCGCCGTGCCTTACGACACGGAAAACTACTTGGGCAAAAAAATCCTTTCTTTTATAAAATCACCAGTAAGGTTATTGAAGATTTTAAAAATGCCTACCCTGATTTAACAGGCAACAGCGACTTTATCCAAAGAGTCGTACTTAACGAGGAAGAAAGCTTTGCCAATACGCTGCATTTTGGGACACAACGCCTGGAAGAAATCTTACAAAAAGTCCGTAAAGAAAATCTCTCGTCTATTCCTGGAGGAGAAATTTTTAAACTTTACGACACCTACGGTTTCCCAACGGACTTAGTCGAAGAGACAGCAAAAGATGCCGGACTGGAAATGGATATGGTGGGATATGAAAAAGCTATGCAAGAACAAAAATCAAAAGCCATGGCTTCCTGGAAAGGTTCGGGGGAAAAAGAAGTAGCCCCCTTTTACAAAGATTTTGCGCAAAATTCATCCCCCACTGTATTTAATGGATATCTATCAACAGAAGGGGAAGCTACGGTATTAGCAATTCTGAAAGATGGCAGTAAATTAGAATCTGCAAAAAAAGGAGATAATGTTGAATTACTGGTAGATCAAACTCCTTTTTATGGAGAGTCAGGGGGTCAAGTAGGCGACTCGGGAAACGCCTCCAATGCTAACGTTCAGATGAAAGTAACGGATGCGATAAAACCCTTACCTGGCATAATTGTTCATAAAGCAAAAATCACTAATGGGATCCTTACCGCCGGAGATTGTGTAACGATGCGTGTCGATAAAATCACACGGGAGGATACAGCTCTAAACCATTCCGCAACGCATCTGTTGCATGCGGCACTAAAAGAAGTTTTGGGTGAACATATTAAACAAGCCGGCTCACTAGTAACTCCCGACCGACTGCGGTTTGATTACACTCATTTTTCCCCTCTAACTGAAAAAGAGAGAGGCAAAATTGAATCGCTGGTAAACGAAAAAATCCGGAAAAACATTCCGGTCTCTACCGAAGAGATGGATATCGAAGATGCCCTTAAAGAAGGAGCCATGGCTCTTTTTGGAGAAAAGTATGGCGATCAGGTTCGAGTGGTAACAGTTCCCGGTTTTAGTATGGAGTTATGTGGTGGAACTCATGTTTCTGCAACAGGAGACATCGGTTTATTTCGAATCCTATCTGAAGGAGGTATTGCATCGGGTGTCCGACGAATTGAAGCAGTAACCGGCAAAACGGCTTTTGAGAAGGCTCGCTCAGAGCATGAGACACTTGCCGCAATACGTTCACTTCTTAAAGCCCCATCAGATGAAGAGTTTTCAAAAATAAAAAAACTCATAGACAAAAACCGTGAATTAGAGAAAGAAATCAGCGTATTAAAAGAAAAAATGATTAGCGGTAATGAATCTTCTGGCAATGATAATATCCAAAAACTTGGAGATGTTTCCCTTTTAATTAAAAACCTTGATGATACCGATGCAAAAACACTGCGGACTTATATCGACAACGCCAAGAATAAACTCAAATCTGGGATCGTAGTTGCGGGCTCAGTTGCTGATGGGAAAGTGGCCATGGCCGCGGGGGTAACCAAAGACCTGACGCATAAGTTTCATGCTGGAAACATCATAAAACAAATCGCAACAATTGTAGGAGGAAGTGGCGGTGGTCGACCCGATATGGCCCAAGCCGGAGGCACCCATATAAATAAACTTGATGAAGCCTTAAAGAAAGCCGAGGAAATTATCAAGGCCACGCCTTAAATCTGGCCCTACTTCCATTGATTTTCCAGGCTGGTCAATTGTTCTGAAATCGAGTATTATTCTCTCTTACCTGATTAATTTTATCCGAAAGATTTGTGCTGGAAAGGTATAACTATGAGCGAAATTCTTGGAGCAACCGGAACCACATCCCCCATCAATCCAATTCGCAAAAAAGAATTGGATGACAAGTGGAAAAGTATCGTTACAAAAGCAGTTACAGATGAAGCATTCAAAAAACAATTGGTCGCCGATCCAGTAAAGGCTATTGAAGAGCAAGGCCTAAAGGCCGTTGATGGTATAAAAATTGCGTTTGATGAAGTTACCAAGGTTTTTAAAGTGGGTGTTGATAATGAATCCAATGAAGAAGTTATAGCAGAAGGCAAATGGTGGGGCATTCGTTTAAAAATGATAAAAGAATTTGGTGTGGAACTAAATCGTCAAGTGGGTACCGTTGTTGGGGTCGAAGAAGGCGCTAAACCTAGAGAAATAATTTAAATCTATGCGCCCGTAGCTCAGCTGGATAGAGTGGCGGTTTCCGGTACCGTAGGTCGGAGGTTCGAATCCTCTCGGGCGTACCAAATA
>CAZMBO010000079.1:0-3668 GCA_964564655.1 uncultured Nitrospina sp.
ACCCTGAAAGAAGCTAATTCATTTATTCCCCAGCTTCTGGAATGGGTTCCTCGAATTCAGAAGCTTGCTACTTCTCTTAGCAATGATTTTCCAGATATTAAGAATGCAAGAGAAAAAGCTAAATGGAGTGGAGGTAGTGAACAGGGAGTGGACTATCTAAATGCCGTCCTGAAATATAATAACCTCATGCACAAAGTTGAAGAGATGGGTTGTGAGGTTAAGGGGATTCGCGAGGGGCTTATCGATTTCCCATCGATAAGAGAAGGTAGGGAGATTTATCTTTGTTGGAGAATGCCAGAAAAAGAAATCTTATTTTGGCATGATCTCAATACAGGTTTTGCAGGCCGAAAACCTATTTAGTAACTTTCTTAGATAAAATTTTACGCACCTCCTTCACGATATTTGCGTTTCCGACAATTGCTGTCCCTTCCTCAATACTTGCACGGTTTCCAGAAAAGTTTGCGAATTTCCCTCCTGCTTCTTGCGCTAGAACTTTGCATGGAGCGTAATCCCATATTTTGGCTAAGGGGTCTACCATAACATCTGCTGTGCCACAAATGGCCATGAGATGACCAAATGCGTCTGGGTAGGTTCTTACTATCCCCCCTTCTTTATTAAGTTCGTTAAAAAGAGAGATGTGTTTTTGTTGTTTGAAACAGTACCAGTCAGCGACTGCAATAAAAGCTCCCTTAAGTTTTTTTTGCCTAGAAACCTTTAGAGGTTTTCCATTTAAAAAAGCACCTTTCCCTTTAACTGCCCAGGCCGTTTCTCCCAGCGCGGGAAGTTCGATTACTCCAAGTACTGGTTCGCCTTTATGCAGCAGTGCAATCATTGAAGCGAAAAGCGGCAGACCACGAATAAAGGAACGGGTGCCATCCACTGGATCAATGGTCCAAACCCATTCGGCGTTGGCGTTGTGGTTTCCGAACTCTTCACCAATGATGCCGTGTTCTGGAAAATGTTTAGTGATTTTTTTTCTTAGTATCTCTTCAGCGTTGCGGTCCGCTATGGTGACGGGGCTGGAATCTGATTTTAGATCAATTTTATATTGCCCACGGAACCATTTTAAAACCTCACTTTTTGCCGGCTTCATAAAAGATAAGGCCTGATCTTTAACCTTTAGTAGGTTCATTTTTATTTTTTATCCTACGTTTTCGTTGCTATTAAGTGGTTTTTGATTATTTAGCATTTGTTTTTAAAATAATATTGCTTTCATAAAGGATTAAATTATAATCGGTTCCTTGATATATTTATGATTAAACTAATTTCTCGTGGTCGCTAATGCGTGATAAAAATTTAATGGTAGGGGTCATCTTTTGTTTTGTTATCTCTATATTGTTTCTGCTCGTCATTATTTGGGAGATCAAAAAGTCAATCGATCATGACGAAAGAGTACAACAAATGTCAAAAAAAACCAATGCTGTGGAGGTTTCTGATAATCGAGATTTCAGCATTTATGAAACCATGGTGGGAGATGATGGCCGTGAAATGGTTTTGATCCCTGAGGGAGTTTTCACAAGAGGATCAGACTCAGGCGGATATGACGAGAAACCGGAACAGGAAATTTATTTGGATGCTTTTTATATAGATAAATATGAAGTAAGCGTAAAAGGATACAACAAATATAGAAAAGCCACCAATTATGTGAAACCATCGGTTCCTTTCTTTCCGGGAGATCACAAGGTGATGGAAGTACCCAGCCATGCCGTGGTGGGGGTGTCCTGGCACGATGCGGTTAATTATTGTACTTGGGCTGGCAAGAGACTTCTTACAGAAGCGGAATGGGAAAAAGCTGCGAGAGGAACGCATGGTCTCAACTTTCCCTGGGGAAATAAGGTGCTGCCAAAGCGTGCAAACTTTGCCGGTACGGGTGATGGATTCAAATACATGGGCCCAGTAGGGAATTATCCCATGGGAAGAAGTGTTTACGGCGTTTACGACATGGCCGGGAATGTTTCAGAATGGGTGAGTGATTTCTACGACCAGTTTTACTACAAAAGCGCACCTATTATGAACCCAACAGGACCCGAGACAGGGAAAAACCATGTGTTTAAAGGCGGCTCATGGGATGCGAGGAGTGTCGATATACGAACTTCCAAGCGGTTTGCTGCTTCACCGGGTCGTAAGGACAGTATCGTGGGTTTTCGTTGCGGTCGTTCCAAATTAGATAAAAAATAAAGGTATATTTCAGGGCCGAAGTTGCCTTAAAAACATTCATAAAAAACTAAAAAGCATTATATTTGATTTTCATGCCTAACTAATGTTGACTCGGTTGTTAAGAGTGGAGAAACTCCGCTGAAACTCCCTTCCCGAATTTGGATTTTCTTATTTTTTTTCGTGTCAGGTGCTACAGGCCTCGTCTATGAGGTGGTGTGGACCCGTTTGCTCACCTTGATTATGGGTAATACCCATTACTCCATAGCAACAGTTTTAACCGCGTTCATGGGTGGCTTAGCTCTCGGCAGTTTTGTTGGGGGTAAGATCATAGACCGAGATTTCAATCCACTTGCAGCATATGCAATTCTCGAAGCTGGTATTGGTATATATTGTTTGCTCATCCCCTTGTTTATCGAGCTTGCCTTCCCTTTGTTTCAGTGGATTTACCTGAACCTTGGGGATTCTTACACTCAAACTAGTTTGGTGAGATTTCTTGTTTGTGGTGTTCTGCTAATTATCCCTGCAACTTTTATGGGGGCCACCCTTCCAGTCCTCAGTAAATTTGTCTCCCGTGATGAGAACTTTATAGGAAAAGATGTAGGTACGTTATATTCCATCAACACCTTTGGGGCAGTTGTGGGTGCTTTAGCTTCAGCTTTTATTTTTATGCGGTTTTTGGGAGTGCAGGCAACAATAAGCGTGGCTGCTGCTGCCAATATTTGTATCGCTTTGATAATATACTTTATATTTAAACCCCCGCTGAAGGAGCGTTTATCCTATTTAGCTTCTCCTTCCAAAGAAGAGAGTGCTTCGCTGCAAAAACGGGATCTATTTATACTGCTGAGCTTTGCTGTTACCGGGTTGGCGGCTTTGGTCTACCAGGTAGCCTGGACAAGAATTTTGTCATTGTTACTGGGCTCTTCAGTATATGCATTCAGCCTCATTCTCGCGGTATTTATTTTTGGGTTAGCGCTGGGTACGGTAACGGCCTCCAATCTTCTGACTAGGATCAGGTGTCTAGTTAAGGGATATGGTATAAGTCAAATAATAATAGGATTTTCTTCACTATTTATTGTCCCTCTTTTTGGTCGCATCCCTTTTGTCAATCGATGGGTTTATGAAAATTTAGGACAACAATTTCAACTCATACAGGGCGCCAACTTTATAACCATTCTGGGACTTCTTTTTATCCCTACATTTTTCATGGGGGCGCAGTTTCCAATTGTGATCAAAATATTGGCAACCAAATTGGAAACTGTAGGCCAGAATGTAGGTAGGGCTTATGCCTTCAATACTGTCGGTGCGATAATAGGTTCATTCTTGGCGGGTTTTGTTTTGATTCCCATGCTGGGAATACAGGCCACTATTCTGAGTATGGTTTTTCTAAATGTTCTTTTAGGCATCACCCTTTTGGTACTTGGATCGCAACTTAGTTTTAATTGGAAAATGTATGTATTACCGGGTGTTTTCATTTTCTGTGTGCTTATTGCAAACTGGATAGCCCCGTGGGA
>CAZMBO010000079.1:3768-7083 GCA_964564655.1 uncultured Nitrospina sp.
AATCCTAAATCCGCTCTGGTGATCGGTCAAGGGAGTGGAATTACTTTAGGAGCAGTCGAGCAGTTTCCGGTGGATAAAATTAATCTCGTAGAAATCTCACCTGCCGTTATAGAAGGGTCTAGGTTTTTTGACCCATTCAACCACGATGCTTTAAATGATAAAAGACTTTCTGTATTGCTCGAAGATGGGCGAAACCATATTGCGTTATCAAAAAAATCATACGATGTGATCGTTTCCGAACCTTCCAATCCATGGATATCTGGGGTGGGAGCTTTATTCACAGTCGACTTTTTCGATTTATTAAAAAAGAGGTTGAACCCGGGAGGAGTGGCCTGCATTTGGGTTCATACCAACATGTCACCAGATAGCTTCAAATCTATCATTCGTTCGTTCACCGAAAAATTTCCATTTGTAACGATGTGGGAATCCATAGCCGGGGATGATTATTTATTGATAGGTTCTGAACAGGAATATTGGTTATCGTTTGAGAAAGCACAAAAATATTTAGCAAATGAAATTACGGGAAAAGATTTGGCGCGTATCGGTATTAGGAATGTGCCTGATTTAATGAGTTTAATGATTATGTCTCGCCCAAAACTTGTAGAGTTTAGTAAAAATGCTCCTCTACATACTGACAACAACTCATTTTTGGAATTTAATGCGCCGGAATATGTTTATAAAGATGAAAGAGACGTCTTGGTAAGGCAACTGACCCCTTTTATTCAGTTGCAACCAGAGTTCGTAAAATTTGAAAATATTCAACCAGAAATTATCACTCGGGTGAATAAAAGGCTTTTGCGATTGGAAAGATCTGAAAGCCAGATAGAAGAAATAAAACGTAAGGCTCGAATGACAACCTTGTTAGAGCAAGCAGAAACGGCTTACAACGTGGGAGATATTACGCAAGCTTTGGCTTTCTATGAAAAAGTTCTAGTGTTAGATCCGCAACATATTCTGGCCCAAATGAATATTGGAAATATTTATCGAGAGTTGAAGTTGACCGAAAAGGCGGAAAAAGCCTATTTGAAAACACTTAACTCCAACCCTTTTTATGTTTTTGGCAGCCTAAGTCTGGCAAGGTTGTATATTTTTTCTGGTCAACCTGATAAAGCCATAAAGATTATAAATGATACACTCGAATGGTACGATGGCGATCATGAGCTTAGCCTTTTTATGGGTTTAGCCTACGCTTTTAAGAAGGATGCTCGACGAGCCATTGAAGAATTTGAAACATCTTTGAAATGGAATCCGAACTATTCTTTGGCACATTTTTATCTGGGGGTGCAGTTGCAAAATATTGCTCCATCTTCAGCTAGAAAACATCTACAGTCATTTTTAAATTTAGCTAAGAACCGATCTGAGCATCGGAAGTTGATTCAAAAAGCAGAAAAATTATTAAAGAAACTTTGATCCTTTGAAATATAAGGTATACTCACACCAAACAGTCTGCGGCCCTGCCGGAATAATTATCCCAAATATTTGAAAGTCAAATTGGATGCCCACTAAAATTAAAGTCATTTGGTATCTCTTTATTGTAATTACTGTCGTTGGATTTTTGTACCTTGCTGCAAAAGACCAGATGGAAGAAGCCGTGCGGGCCGAAGAAATGGCTGATAAAAGATCCCAAGCTCGTCTTAAACAATTGCAAAATCCCAAAGGGAAGAAGCAAATAATCAAAATTGATCCGATAAAAGCCATTCGCGAAATGAATGCCTTGGGGAAATATCAGGAAGCGGTTGATATGGCCGAAAAAGTGGCAAAAGAGTATCCGGATCATGCAAGGCTTCATACCTGGTGGGGGATTTCTTTAGTTAAGCTGAAAAAAACGCAGGAAGCCATCAATCACTTTGTTGTGGCAGCCAAAAACGATCCAACCGATGAAAAAGCCCATCTCTATTGGGGGCTGACCTTGGCTATGGATAAAAAATTTGAAGAGGCCATCGCACACTACCGCACAGTTCTTGAGATTAACCCAGAACATAGTAATGCTTATGCTTATTGGGGAGCCTCCTTGAATGCATTGGGAAAATATGAGGAAGCCTTAGGTAAGTTGGATGAAAGTATGGCCCTTCATCCACTTAACAGTACGGCGTATGCCATTCGTATCGATGTATTATATAATCTTAAAAGATATGAAAAAGCTTGGCAACATGTTCAAAAGGCACGTGAGGCAAATATTGTCTTGCCGCAAGGTTCAATTAACAGGTTAGCTCAAGCTTTTCCAGAGCCTTTAAAACTCCCTTGACAAGTTTTATCAAATAAATAGACTAAAAAATCCCGGTATGAAATACGCACTTTCGTCCATGAAACTGGATTTTGTGTTAAAATTGTAAAAAATCGCGAATTTTTTAGAAATTACAGTTTTCTAACTTATAAATTTGATATATTATTTGCTTTCATTAATTTTTGCGTTTTGGTTGGTTTGGCATTTTTAGACATTTTCGGCTTTAATTTCAGAGGAATAATGTTTAATAAAACTGCTCAGTCCATGGGTAAAAGATTTTTCATTGCCGCTATTTTTCTTGTTTTAAGTTTTTCATCCTCTTGGGCGAATAACTCCACAAGTAAATTGCGGGAGAATAATGCTCCTAACTTTATCTCCCAAGTTAGTGATGACGTATTTGTGCAAACGGCGGATATAACGATTAAGCTCGAAAAGAAACTGCCAAAAGCCAGTGAATGGCCAAACTCGATTGAGACTGCCCAAGGCACTAAGCGATCGCCCCAAAAAATTGAAGAATTTGAGGATCTGGAGGACCCATTTGCCGAAAATGAAAAAGATATCCCTATTCTCTCAGATCCTTTTGAAGGATATAACCGGTGGATGTTTGGGGTAAACGAAGCTATGTATGATAATGCTGTGGAGCCTTTTGTGAGAGGCTACAGGGATATAGTTCATGAAGATTTGAGGATTGGTATTAGGAATCTTTTTAACAACGTTCTTTTTCCTGTGAAACTACTCAGTTCCCTTATACAACTTGATTTTAATAAGTCAGGGCGTATTCTAGCTCGGACTTTGATCAATACGGCGTTTGGATTTGGTGGCTATGCAGATGTTGCGGGCGAAGAATATGGGATCGATGACGTAAATGAAGATTTTGATCAGGCCTTGGGCTCTTTGGGTATTCCTACCGGACCTTATCTTGTTTTGCCTTTTTTTGGTCCAGCTACAACCCGCAATATGTTAGGTAGGACAGTAGATACATTAATGAGTCCGGGTGCCTTATTGAGTTTAAGCTTCGGACAAAATGTGATGATTAATGCGGAAGATAATGTCAATCAGATCTCATTTATAATTGATGATAAAAAACAATT
>CAZMBO010000080.1:0-6916 GCA_964564655.1 uncultured Nitrospina sp.
CGATAACGGTGAAGCGTTTTTTAGTATCCGGGTCTTTAATTCCTACCTTATTTTTTCCTGTAGATACTTTTTTCACAACCCCAGAAAAAGAAACGGCATCGCCTGCCGAAGCAACAGCGGTTAAAAGAAAAAAGCACCCAAGAATAATGATCGCGGAAAAACTTAATCGAGAAATTCTGACCATTTTATCCTCCTGTTTGAAATAACCTTTTTAGCAAGATGGCGCTATAGAATAATAAGATTCGCGAGATTCGCCGCAAGCTTCTTTTTCCCATGTGGACCTTTGAAAAACACCTCCAACTTCAGATCTTCCTCCTCTCCAGACCGGTTGATTACAATTCCCTGCCCAAATTTGGGGTGCAAAACTTTTGTTCCAATAGAAAAACTTACTGTAGATTCTGTTTCGACAGCAAAAGATGAATTTGAGCTTCCTGAATATTGAATAGATGTTCCCGTTTGATATTCTTGAAAACCTGATTCTCGAACCATTACCTCGTCTGGAATGGAATTTAAAAATTCCGAGGGAGGGTAATTGAAGGTATTGCCGTATATCCTTCGACGTCTTGCGTGAGAAACAAATAACCTTTTTTTTGCGCGTGTAAATCCCACATAACATAGTCTTCTTTCTTCTTCATATTCAGCAGAATCAGACATGGAACTAGCGTGAGGCAATAGTCCGTTCTCCATCCCAACAACAAACACAGCTGAAAATTCCAAGCCTTTGCAAGTATGTAAAGTCATAAGTGGAAGGATACCTCGTGTTTCGTCGAGATTATCAAGATCTGCAACCAGAGCAGTAGAATCTAGAAACTCCCGCAAAGAACCATTTTCATTTTCTACCAACTGCTCTACTGCAGTATATAGTTCGTTCAGGTTTTCCATTCTTCCTTTACTTTCCCGCGTGTCTTCATTCTTTAGCATAGTTGCGTATCCAGACCGGTCAATCACCTCTGTCAACAATTCTAAAGGATTTGATTGTCTGTAAATGGAATCCAAACGATCCATGATACTGATAAAATTTGCGATTTTTTTCGTAGCTGCTGCTCCTATCAATCCTCCCTGCCCTGCCTGCCGAAGGCCTTCAAATAATGTGAGGGCCTTCCCCCTGCAATAAGCTTCCACTTTCTCCAAAGATGTTTTTCCTATTCCTCTAGCAGGAACATTGACAATACGTTTCAACGACACCGAGTCTTCAGGGTTTATGAGCACTCGCATATAGGCAAGCACATCTTTTATTTCTTTTCTCTCATAGAAACGTAGCCCTCCAATTACCTGATAGGGTATTTCCGCTCTTCTTAGCACATCTTCCATCACCCTGGATTGAGCATTGGTTCTATATAAAATTGCGATTTCGTTAAAGGAGTACCCCTCTTCCCGGTAAAGGTTTTGAATACGATCACAAACAAATTCTGCTTCACTTGTTTCATCTTCTGCTTTGTGGCAGACAACAGGATCACCCTTTTCGTTCTGAGTCCATAATGTCTTTTCTTTTCGGTTCAGGTTTTCTCGAACCACATTTCCCGCTGCACTCAAAATATTTTGAGTCGACCTGTAGTTTTCTTCAAGCTTGATGACTGTCGTACCCGTATAATCTTTTTCAAATTTAAGAATATTTTCAATATTTGCGCCTCTCCATCTGTAAATACTTTGATCGTCATCTCCGACCACGCAAACATTATTGACGTCCCTGGAAAGCAAACGCACCAACTCATACTGAACTGCATTCGTATCCTGAAATTCGTCGACTAAAATATATTGAAACTTTTTATCGTAATGCTCTCGTAATGAGGAAACTTGCTGAAACAATTTTGCGGTGAAAGCCAACAAATCATCGAAATCCAAGGCATTGTTTGATTTCAGAGCAGCCTGATAAACCGGATAGAGTTCAGCCGCTTTCATCTGGTTTCCGTAAGACATACTGTCTAAGTCCAGTTGATCTGGAAGAACAAAATCATTCTTAAATCCACTGATATGGTTTAAAAGAGATTTAGCTGGAAATGCATCGGTGCTGATTTGCACCGCTTTCATGCACTGCTTCACAAGGGTCAACTGATCCTGAGCATCATAAACCGCGAAGTCATTGGAAAACCCCAACTCCGTAATATGTTTTCTCAGCATTCGCAAACAGAATGAATGAAACGTGCTGACCCATGGGTAAAGTTTCCCTTGACCGAGCATATTACGAATCCGCTCTTTCATTTCATCCGCCGCTTTATTAGTAAAAGTGATGGCTAGAACGCTCTCAGGATCAATCCCTCGTTCACGGATCAAATGAGCAATTCGGCAGGTAATAACACGCGTTTTACCCGACCCCGCCCCTGCCACTACCATTGAAGGCCCTTCACCATGACACACGGCTTCATGCTGTTGAGGATTTAGCGATTCCAAATTCATAATTTACCAGGGAGGAACATTGTGGAAGCTCAGTTTAATTATTATTAAACCATTGCCTCCCAGGCAATTGAAGCCAGTGCTTCAATATACGTGGGGGAAAAATTTAAAGATTCTGTTCTGTAAAGTTTAAGTTTCCTATCTTCCGCATATTTTTTAAACTCTATATCAATGTCAAAAAGAATTTCAACATGATCGCAAACGAATCCCACCGGCACGACCAATACGGCTTTAGAACCCAGTCGGGAAATTTTGTCTAATACCGATTCGACCGTCGGTCCCAACCAGGGTACAGGTATCATACCCTGACTTTGGTATGCCTGGTACCAGTGATTAGGTTTTACGCGATCCACCAATAACTGTACCGTTTTATTAAACTCCTGATCGTAAGGATCGCCTAGCTCAATGGATTCGGAGGGAATGCTATGAGCTGTGAATATGGTGTAAATAGATTCTGGTTTTTCTGAATCCAATTTTTTCAGCGCTTCTTGATACTTCTCAGCAAAAACATCGATCAATAGGGGATGGTTGGCCCAACTGCCAATAAAATGAACATCGATTTTTTCACCTCCACAACTTTTTAGAGCCTCCTTAAAAGCATTGAAGTAAAGCTTAGTGCTCCATGTGCTAAATTGAGGTGCAAGACAAAGAGCAATTACTTTTTCAATGCCATCTTCTTTCATCCGCTTAACTTCGTCACTAATGTAAGGACTCCAGTTTCGCATCCCTACATAAACTTTGAATTGGGACCCTTGCTGATTAAGGAATTTTTCTAACCGATACGCAAGTTCAGCGGTTATCTCTCTTAAAGGGGACTTTCCGCCAATCTGTTCGTACCGATCACGGATGATCTGGATGGTTTCAGGCGTAGATTCCTTGCCCCCGCGGATTTTCTTTAAATATTCAGGGATATCATCGGTAGATTCCGGCGCCCCGTGCGCCATAAGAAATATGCCGGTACGAGGTGCAGAATCAATCATACTTAAATTCGTGGACCATCTCAGCTACGGCTTTGACATGATCCACCGGAGTATGCTGTAAGATGCCATGACCTAAATTAAAAATATATCCGTTAGGTCCGGCACGACGAAGAATATCATGAACCCTTTCTCGGATTATCGGGAGAGGCGCAAATAGAGTAACCGGATCGAGGTTACCTTGCACAGGTTGATTGGCGCCCAAGATTTTACGTGCCTCGTCAATTTCAATGCGCCAGTCAAAACTAACAACATCGCCTCCGGCTTGTTGAACCAAATCGAGCATAGTGGAGGTACCGGTACTAAAATTAATTATCGGCACTCCAAAATCTTTTAGGCCATCAAAAACCCTTTTTAAATGTGGCAAGATATATTTCTGATAGTCGTGGGGACTGAGACACCCTACCCAACTGTCAAAAATTTGAAGAGCTTGTGCCCCGGCATTCACCTGCATTTTTAGATAGTCCACAAGCATCGTGCAAACCTTATCCATTAAAAGGTTCCAGACATCGGTGGACTCATACATCATCAATTTAGTGGTTGTGAAATCACGCGATTTGCCACCTTCAATCATATAACTACATAACGTGAAAGGTGCACCTGCGAACCCGATAAGGGGAATCTTTCCATCGATCTCTTTACACACAAGCTTTATCGCATCACCTACAAACCCGAGCTGTTCCTCTGCATTGACCGGCAAAAGGTTTTCAACCGCTTTTTTATCTCTAACAGGTCGAGGTATAACAGGCCCATCACCAGCAGAAAATTCAAGGCCTGTACCCATGGGTTCAAGAGGGAGAAGGATATCGGCAAATATTATTGCCGCATCAATATCCAGAACACCCAGTGGCTGCATGGTAACTTCGCAGGCTAATTCAGGTGTTTTACACATTTCTAGAAAGGTATACTTTTCTTTCAGGTCACGATAAACTTTCATATATCGGCCAGCTTGACGCATAAACCAAACCGGTGTTTTATCTACCGGCTCTCCCCGGCAAGCTTTTAAAAATCGAAATTCATTTGAATCGCTCATAGACCTCTAAATAAGAAAGGGGTTAAAATTTACTGATTATAGGACGGGACCCCGGCATGTTCAACGGTTTGTTTGGTTACATAAGCAAAATTAACGCCCTCATGAAACCCCTAGAAATCGCTCCCGAACCGCTTCAATTTCCCCTAAAACCATAGGGTCCTCTTCTTCGGTAAGTTTCTCATTTAAAAGAGGCACACTTTCTGACAACAACAGCTCTCCCAATGCCCAAACAACATGTGCTCGAATAAGAGGCTCCTTGTCATTTAAAGCTCTTATCAAAAATGGAACCGCCTTCGGATTTTTGGAGTTTCCCAAGGCAATGGCAACGTTTCTTAATAATCCACGGCGTTTAATTCTTTTAATTGGACTCCCCTTAAATCTTTTTCGAAAATCCTCATCACCCAACTGGATCAGATCGGTCAGCAAAAAATTATTGTTCATGGCTTTAAAGGCAGGTTCATCAGTCTTAACCGCATAAGAATTCCAGGGACAAACAATCTGGCAATCGTCACACCCATATATTCTGTTTCCAATGGCTTTTCTAAACTCGATAGGAATAACCCCCTTTAGCTCAATAGTGAGATAAGAAATACATTTTTTTGCATCCAATATATAAGGTGCAACGATAGCATCGGTAGGGCATATGTCGATACAACTACGACAGGTACCACAATGATTATCTGCTATCTCTGACTCAGGTAACGCAACATTGACTAAAATTTCCGAAAGAAAGTACCACGAACCAATATCCTCACTGAGCAAGTTGGTATGCTTCCCGATCCAACCCAGACCGGCCCTCTCAGCAAGGGGTTTTTCTAGAATAGGACCTGTATCGACATAAATTTTAGTTTTACAACCTTCAAACTCTTTCTGAATAATTTTTTCCAGCTCCTTTAAACGAGGAGTGATGATATCGTGATAGTCCTTATTCAAAGCATATAAAGAAACGTCTCCCCTTTCAAGAAAGCTCAAGAATTCCATTCCCTTATCTTTTGTTAAATAGTTTGTCCTCAGGCAAATAATGCTTTTGATATTCTCTAATACAAGGTTTGGATCACGTCGTTTTTCTTCTCCCCGGGCCATATATGCCATTTCTCCTGCGTAACCCATTTCCAACCACTGACTGAATTTAGGGCCCGCCTCTCCTAATTCAGAACTAGCAATTCCAAATCCATCAAAACCAAGAGCGTAAGCCTGCTCTTCAATATTTTTAATTTTTATTTTTTTTTCCAAAACAAACATTACTAGGTAAGTTGAAGGTCTCTCGTTATTTTGATATTCTCAGTAAAGCTCTTCATCTAAGATTCAATTTAAAATCCCAATAGGAAAAAAGTGAACAAAACGGGCTACATTTCAGATCCCTTTTATTTGAGACACGAGAACGAACCTCACCCTGAAAATCCGGGACGCCTGACCGCTATTCAAAACAAAATTGAATCTTCAAAATTTTACAATAACCTCACATTAATTCAACCCCGCAAAGCCACTGTTGAAGATATCGCTAGGGTTCATGAAAAAGGGTATATAGAAAGTGTCGAGCAGAGTTGTCAAAATGGTGTTCGGAACCTGGATGCAGACACAGTAATTTCCTCTGACTCTTACGAAGCCGCATTACTAAGTGCAGGTGCCGGGCTGGAAGCGCTGGACAAAATTTTAGCGGGAACAGTTAATAATGCATTTTGTGCCGTTCGACCCCCTGGTCATCATGCCGAAAAAAATAGGGCAATGGGATTTTGCCTTTTTAATAACGTTGGAGTGGTAGCTCGCTATGCCCAGGAGGTTAAACAACTCGATAAAGTTTTAATCTTTGATTGGGACGTGCATCATGGGAATGGGACACAACATTCCTTTTATAAACATTCTTCTATCTTTTACAGTAGTACTCATCAATACCCTTTTTACCCGGGAACGGGTGGCGGTGACGAAAAAGGAACTGGAGATGGCCTGGGAGCAACTTTGAACCTACCCATGCGGGCTTTTTCTGGAGATCCGGATTATCTCAATGCAATAGAATATAAGTTGGTTCCGGCTATTCAAAATTTTAATCCTGATTTAATTATCATCTCCGCAGGATTCGATGCTCACGAAAACGATCCACTTGCCCAAATCAAGCTGAGCACAGAATGCTATGGAAAAATGACACAGCAACTTTTTGAAGTTGCCAATGAGGTTTGTGATGGCAGAATACTTTCCATGCTGGAAGGTGGATATGATTATTCCGCTTTAGGCGACTCGGTTCAACTACATGTAGAAACTTTACTAAACCATCATACAGAATAATGAGCTGTGTACCCTGCAAATTCTATTTTTGACAATATAAAGTGATAGAAATGAGCCTTACGATAGCCATAAGAAGAATATTGTAAATATTCAAAGCATCTCTTCCCTTACATATTATATATAGAAATGCTATTTTAAAGTTATTTTACGGGAGAAAATAAAAGGACAACCATGACCAACCCATCTGATCCAAACAAAAAACTCAGTATCATTTTAGAATTTTTAGATTTTTTAA
>CAZMBO010000081.1:0-6874 GCA_964564655.1 uncultured Nitrospina sp.
TACCATTTAACATCATAAGACTGGCATGAGCTGTGGGAGTTCGAAGTTCGACAACCCTTTTAGTGATTGTCTCCATGGTCCTCACTTTTTGAATGGTGAACAACACTACTCCCATCAAAATCAGAGTCATGAATCCAAAACCAAAACCAACTTTTTTTCCTATTGACATATCTTTAAAATTAAACATCTTTGCTCCTTAAAATAACCATCCTACAAACCATCAAACCTAGTCTCCTTTAATAACTTAGCTTATCGGAATGAACAAGACGGGATATATTTATTTGCTTCATTCAAAACCGGAACATTATACATTAGAGTATGCTTTTTCCTATATTTTTAAATCATTGAAAAATATTGGTATTTATTCACAGTTTCTCTTCTTCCATAGGTTTCGCAGTAGTTCTATTCGCCTCATTAAAGATGCAGACCAGGGGGTCTGAGTAATTTTTAGGTCCTCTTCGGCTTGATCAATTTGTGCAATGGCAAGGTCTTGTTTTTCTAATTTGGACAAGGTCTCTGCCAAATCCACACGTATATGAATTTCTTCTTTTCTATTTTCAATATACTTAGCGATCTTTAAAGCCTGTTCCAGGAATTCTATCGCTTGTTCCCAATGCTCCAGCTTCCGGTAATTTAGCCCAACCCCAACCAGTAACTCCAATTGCTTGTCGTGATCTTTCAACTCGCGGTAACTTTCAAGAGCTTTCAAGTAACAATCTATTGCCTGTTCAATTTTGTCCTGTTTTACAAACACAAATCCAAGCCCGTTATAGGATGTTCCCACATAAGTATGTAATCCTTTAGACTCTGCAAGAACTCGTTGTTCCTCATAATAACTTTTTGCTCGGTCTATATTTCCGGAAACCGCATAGGCATCACCCAAGTTTGCAAGTAGACCACACACTTCTTCGAAACACCCCAACTCCTGAGAAACATTTAATTGTTCCTGGAAATATTGAATTGCTTTTCGAGTTTGCCCCAATCGAGAATAGGCTAGTCCGAGCGCCGACAATGCATTTTTTTCTGCACTCCTGTCCCCGATCCCGCGCGCTTTTTGTAAAAAAATAGTTTCTGCTTCAATCATCTTTCGCACTTGCATAAAGTCAGACGATTCTAAATCTACTTTATCCTTTTGAAGGTGTTGACCATCTAATTCTGCCAAACGCTGATAATTAACCTCCACTGAATCCGTTAGCTTTTCTTGTACCTCCTTAATAAAGCTTAGTTCTTCGTCCAGGTACTCAAGAAGATCTTCTAGATCCTCATCCCAGAAAATAGTTCGTAAACGATGGGACCTGCAATCGATTAACTTCTTTAACGCACCAGGAACGTTGTCTTTTTCTGGCAATTTTGCGTCATCGATCAATACAGGAACAATTAAAATATCCTGGTTCATCGCAGATACTATTTCAAAACGAATTCGCTGATTATCAATAAGGTTGTAGGCAGAAACATCTTCGTCTTGTGAATATGGGTCGGCACAAACAACAATCAAAACATCGCAACCTTCTATTTTTTCTATAATTTTTTGTTTTGAAAATTCCTGGTCATAGCTTGGAATTATGTATTGCGCTTTTAAATAAGACTGTATTTGAGAAGCAATTTTATTTGAAAAGGTTTCTGCGGAGGGGGTGCTCGAACTGAAATATATTAATGGCATTTTTTAATTAGATTAAATAGGGAGCTTCATTATACTCGTCAGGTTCTTTTGTTTCCTATCCCAAAAACCATCTCCTGCCTTCTATTTAGAATGCCAGTTTATGGTAAAATTTGTAATAACTCATTATCCTAAAGAAAGGTTGCAGCATGCTTCGGGCTACTTTTTTATTAATTGTAATCGTATTAAATTCAGGCCATCTTGCACAGGCTTCCGATTTACAGTCTAAACTTGGGACTGTTCATTTTCCAACCTCGGGTTCTATGAAAGTTCAACACCATTTTATTCGTGGTATCGCAGCCCTACACTCATTTTGGTATACAGAAGCTTTAAAGGCCTTTGAACAATCTATAGTTATTGATCCTGATTTTGCAATGGGTTATTGGGGCCTGGCCATGGCACACAACCATCCTCTGTGGGAAGATCAAGATAAAAAATCTGCAAAAGAAGCCCTTGCAAAAATTTCCGGCTCCTCAAAGTTAACCCAGAGAGAGTGGGACTATATCCATGCCGCCCGACTTCTCTTTGGCGATGGCGAAAAGCGCATACGGGATAAAGCCTATTCTCGAGCCATGAAAAATATTTATCATAAGTATCCTGACGATCTTGAAGCAGCTTGTTTCTATAGTTTATCCATGCTAGGTGTGTCCATAAATACGACCGACAAATTAAGACTTCAGGTTGAAGCGGGTTCTATTGCTCTTGATGTTTTTCAGAAAAATCCCAACCATCCATGTGCCGCTCATTACGCGATTCATGCATTTGATAGTCCCAAACTGGCTCGGCTTGCCCTTCCATCAGCTAAACGTTACGCCAAAATTGCACCTGCTTCGCACCATGCTCAACATATGCCCGCACATATTTTTGTGCAACTTGGCATGTGGTCAGACGCGGTAACGTCTAACATAAACGGTTGGCATACTTCTGTAGAATGGGTGAAAAAACAAAACCTTCCTTTAAGTGAGCGAGATTATCACAGCCTACAATGGTTACATTATTCATATCTGCAACAAGGGCGTCTAAAAAAAGCTGAATCTATTTTTAATATTCAGCAACAAGATATGCGGAACGGGATTAATTCAAAATCTAACTTCCGGGCTGGTAAATATTATCACCGTATGCTTTCGGCTTCTGTTATTGAAACCGAGCAATGGGAATTGGTAGAAAAGTTTCCTCCGCCTGAGGGATGGCAACCCAAGATATTTTCAAAGGCTGCGTATCATTTTATCCTTGGGTTTTCTGCCGCTAATCAGGGAAAAATTGAAATAGCGGAAGAACATCTTTCGTATTTAAGGGCCCTTAGAAAAAAAGGATTTCGTGAAAACTATTTCAAACGTATTGAAAATTTGGAGGTGTGGGAACTTGAAATCCAAGCGGCAATAAAGCTTTATCAAAAAGATTTTGAGACAGCAATAAAACTTGCGAAAAAAGCAACCTTGATAGAAGAAAAATTACCCGCTCCATCGGGCCCTCCGCGTATTCTCAAACCTTCTTATGAGTTACTTGGAGAAGTTTACTTGAAAGCCGACAAACCCGTTCAGGCGCAGGAAAAATTTTACATTTCCCTTTTGCGGCACCCTAACAGGATTCGCTCACTTGTGGGTATCGCCCGTGCTTCTAATGCAAATAGAAATAGAGAAACTGCCATTGAAAGCTACCAACAATTGGTCCATCAATTAAAAAACGCCAGCGCTGAATTACCTGAATTAAAAGAAGCTAGAAAATTTTTGAAGGGAAAATAAAGAGAGGACAAGTCTTTAAAAGGAGCATTATTCGTAGAGCAAACCTTAGGAAGGCGCATAATGGCATCATAAATATTGTTCTTTTTCTTGTAGAGTTTTACCACCATCCTTAATAACCCAAATCCCGAATTCATATGTGCCCCAGGCAACAAACATAAGAAATACAATAATTAGAATCATTTCCAGCCCGCTGGGTTTTGCGGGGGAAGCTTTTTCTTCATGGGGTTGAGGATCGGTTGCCATTGTTCATCGTTTTTTCAGCCAACCTTCTGCGAGCTGGTGAGCTTTAGCTTTTTGATCGTTATTCATTTGCCGTTCGACAAAGATGCGGTTTTTCTTTCCTGCTTCCTGCCCTAGTTTTTCCGAAATAAGCAACCATTTATCAGCTTCAACAATATTTTCCTCAACACCTGTTCCCTTAAAATACATCATACCTAAAATAAGTTGCGCCGCAGCCTGGCCTTTTTCCGCAAGTGGCACAATCTTTTTAAAAGCTGTTTCATAGTTGTGATTATTGACAGCATTTATCGCATCTTCAAAATCATCGGCACAAACAAACGCAGGGCAAATGCCAACAATAAAAAAAAGAAGTGTTATTACTTTTGATTTAAGATTCAATAACATCAAATTTTAGTAAAAAAAATCCACCCAGAGGAGCTGAATGGATTTTAAAGAGGCAGTCACCTTAAAAAGGTAATCGGCAAATTGCGACTCTCCCCCCTACCTCTACGTTAATCTGATTTTTTTTCTATCCCCTTAATAATCGAGTTTCCCCTGGGTGCGTGTTTTCTGAGGTGTTCGCGGACCAACATCACCGCATGGTTATCATCCATCGCGGAAATGAAAATATCAAAATCATCTTCAGATTTATCTTTTTCTTTAATTAAAACACCTTTTACTTTGAAACTGTATTCTTTAGGTGGCATTGTATTTTTCTGTTTGATTTAAAATATATTATATAGAATCTACACCAACCGTTCAATTTGCTTAAATCGAGGGTTTAATACCGCCTTTGAGCCAAAATACAATTGACTTAAAGAACTTCCGGGTTTATTTTGATGGTATAAGATGTACACTTAAAAAATAGTCGGGGTTTTATTATGATTAAGCTCCCAATATTTATATCTGTATTCATTCTTACCAGTTTTCTTAGCCATTCCGCCCAGGCCAATAATTTCGATGTTTGCCTTGGTTTGCTCCAACCTATTGATAATCAGGTCGCAAGTGTCAAAGCTCGGGGAGGAGTTTGGGAGGCTTTTGAAAAAAGAAGTCTTTATAGAGACTATTCCACGATAGCCTTGCACCTCGACCAGAAAGCCATTGCCCTTATATATACACTGGACTATATTTGTCGCTCTTTGGATGGTATTCCTCGAAATGATATTTCAAATTATATTTTGCCCCTTTGGCGTGAAAAAGGGGAGAAGGAATTTATTAAATATCAAACGGAGGGTTATGGATACGCTGTGGAAGAAGTAATGACTTGGGTAGAATATGCTAGATACTACGAAAAGAACTACAAGCGAAAACTCGACTTTGCCCAAGTTCAAGAAACCATGAAAAAATCTAAACCTCTGGTCGATCGATTTGTAGATATAGTTCATCAAGTAAGAGAAACCAACAAAGTTAAAGAGGTGGTTGAAAAGTCAAAAGCTTTAATAAATGAGTTCGCTAGTTTACACAAAACAGATCCTGTCCTTAAACAAGCGGATGGCGAAAATTTGGCCATACCTCACGCATCCACGCTGACCGAATCTGGCGATGAAATGTAGCTTTGAAATTTTAGGAAAATTTTGAATGGTTGAAATTCAGTGCACTCAATGCAAAGCTTTTATTGCCCGCTATAAAGGTTCAGGTGAGTTGGACCTGCTGCTTTTGGACAAGGTTATTAAACCGATCTTCCTTAAAGAATTAGGATCTTCCGCAAAGCCCGATCTACCCTTGCTGATTTGTCATGAGTGTGGCAACAAGCTGGGTAAACCAACTATTAATGGAAAAGGACAATTTGCTTATAAAATGATCAAAGGTTCGTTTCGTAAAAAAGGTATCATTAAAGCAATGACCCCTAGTCCACATACTAGTTGGCGTTAGCAAAACCGCTATAGATAAAACAACAAACCTAAAAAAACAGACAGAATTATATTAAGCCTCTTACTGTAATTAAAAATCCATCAAAAATAGAAATGAATAAAACTACAAAAATTGTTCTAGCAGTTCTTGCTGCTCTTCTAGTAGCGATGTTTTTTCTGATGTGGAAAAGCCTTGGCGGTGGACCTACCATAGCACCCCGATCTGCTCTTTAGATTAGCCAGTAGATTATAATCCACCTCTTGGAATGGAAATTACAGTTCTAATTCAGATGCCGTCCATGCCATGGGGTCATTAGCTCCACCCGCAAAACCCATTTTACTGACAACTATTAGACCAAAAGAAGTGGGTTTCTTAAACCAATTGATTACCTTGGGAACGATAGCTTTTGGATCCATGCCCTGTTCTATAAGCTGGTAAGCACGAAAAGCGGTTATCCTCATCGCAATTGCTTCTCCATCCCCAGTGGCAGCAACTGCTCCTTGGGGACCAGCAAAAAGTCCACAGCCTATTAGTGGAACGTCCCCAACCCGTCCGGGAATAGCTTCATTAATCCCTCCCGTACTAAGTGCGGCGGCAAACTGATCGCCATCACGAATAACACAACCAACGGTGTCGGTGGTGGAAAAGTCTTTCCCTGTGTTTCTAATTTCATCTAAAGAGACCGTTTTGCAATCCTGGTTGGTTGCAAACTCTGCCGCACCCTTACCTGCAAGAAAGCGATACTCTGACTGACTCACTATGGAAGCTACTTGGATTGGATTTCTAAAACCTTCCAACGCTGCAACAGCACCAAACCTACCCGAACTGTCCATACACGATGCATCCATTTGTACTGAGCCATCGCTACGTCGATGAGATCCTATTCCTGCATTGAATCTGCTGTCATCCTCTAAAGAGGCAACCGCTGCGCAGGCTGCATCTATAATTGGTTCACCGGTTTGTAATCCCATCATACCGATTTGTCCTGCGATGGCCGTGCCATCGGCATAAGCAGGATCAGATCCCGCTCCACCATGAGTTAAAACTACAATCTTTTTTTTATCTGTCATATTTGTATCTATAAAAAGGGAGCAAAAGTTGTGGGGTTATTATAAATGAGGTATCCTAAAGACCAATCAAAAAACATGAGTCACCTATGGTTAAATTTTGCTTACAATGTAAAAACGCATTCTGGGGAGGTCAATATTGTCCGAAATGTGAAGGGGAAATTGAACTGCTAGATGCCGCCTTGCCAGAGAATAAAAAATACCTTCCTGAACTCAATATTGATGTCCGTCCTAAATATTATGCGCGCAGTTCAATGTTACTATCCTGCTTTGGATTCGTCATGGCACTTCCGCTAGGTGCGTTTATTTTTCTCCGAGGAATTTCTACCAGCGATAAC
>CAZMBO010000082.1:0-2527 GCA_964564655.1 uncultured Nitrospina sp.
GCTATGATGCTTCGACAAATAAATGAAGATATCGCGGTTGCTCTGGAAAAAGATCCAGCAGCTAGAAATGCTTTAGAAGTCCTTTTTCTTTATCCAGGTGTTCATGCTCTGATCGCATATCGGGTGACACACTTGCTCTGGGGAATGGGACTTAAGTTTATTGCCAGGGGTCTGTCGCAATTGGCCCGCTTGATTACCGGCATTGAAATTCACCCAGCAGCTATTATTGGTAAGCGATTTTTTATCGATCATGGTATGGGCGTAGTGATTGGAGAAACATCGGAAATAGGTAATAATGTTTTTCTTTACCAAGGTGTGACTTTGGGAGGGTTAGCAACCAAAAAAGGCAAACGCCACCCCACAATCTTTGATGATGTAGTCATCGGTGCCGGAGCAAAGATTCTAGGGCCTATCAAAATTGGTTGTAATACCAAAATAGGTTCTGGTTCTGTAGTTTTACAGGATGTTCCGGAATATTCTACTGTGATCGGCGTACCGGGCCGGGTTGTATTTTCTGGTGTATCTTCTGAAATGGAAGATGATGAGGAGGGGCCCGAGTCTTTTCCTGATCCTGTTGCCCGGGCAATAGAATGTATGTTAGACCGACTACCTGAAATGGAAAAGGAAATCCGGCAACTGAAGGAAACTTTAAATGAAAATGGCATAGTCTTGCCGGATTCACCCCCCATTGGTGAAGTACCCAGAAAAAAGATTAACGGCTAGAATTAGCTCTTAGTTTTATCTGTATATTTCCCCTCAGTTATTTTGTATTGAAGGAAATTTTTTATCCCATCTTACGAATGAAAAATATTTACTTAGATAATAATGCTACCACTCCACTGCATCCTGAAGTTCTGGAAGCAATGTTGCCTGGACTTCGGGAAAATTATGGGAACCCATCTAGTATCCATTCTTTTGGTCGTTCTGCAAGAGTCCAACTGGATGAAGCGCGTGAAAAAGTTGCGCGCCTAATAAACGCCCAGTCCTCTGAAATTATTTTTACAAGTGGTGGAACAGAGGCTAATAATCTTGCACTATTAGGGGTCGCATTTAAAGATAAGGGAAAGAAAATAATAACAAGTAAAGTTGAGCATCCATCAGTTCTTAATCCCTGCCGACAGTTGGAAGAACAAGGAGTGGAAGTGCACTATCTCGATGTAGATGGATTGGGGCGTATTGATATGGATGACCTGGAATCCCAAATAACCGAATCCACAGCCTTAATATCATTGCAACATGCGAATAGCGAAACAGGAGTTTTACAGGATATTAAACGTGCCAGTGAAATAGCCCGAAATAAAGGAGTTCTCTTCCATACCGATGCAGTTCAAAGTGTTGCCAAAATGCCCTTCGATTTGAAGGATTACCCGGTCGACCTACTGTCTATTTCAGCTCATAAATTTTATGGTCCAAAAGGAGTAGGGGCATTGTATCTTCGAAAAGGGACGCCTGCGCTTTTTTCACCAGTATGTGGTGGAAATCAGGAAAAAAAAAGAAGAGGTGGAACAGAAAATGTTGCCGGAATTATGGGTTTTGGAAAAGCTTGCGAACTAGCCACCGAGAATATGGATGAAGCATCCAAATTGGCAGATTTGAGAGATTATTTTCAAAATAGGGTCTGCGAATTGATTCCAAGAACGGAGTTGTTGGGTGACAAGGTGAATCGACTACCTAATACTTTAAACTTGGGCTTTGATGGTGTGGAAGGGGATACTTTATTGATTGCTTTGGATATGGAAGGTGTCGCTGTCTCAACTGGGTCTGCATGCAGTTCCGGAACAGGTTTGCCATCTTCTGTGCTTCGGGCAATGGGGATACCAGATGAAAGAATAAACAGTTCTATTCGTTTTAGTTTGGGTTGTAGCATATCCAAATTAGACTTGGATTTAGTTGTAGGGGCCTTAGTTAAGGCTGTTAATCTGAATAAAATAGCGATTTAATAAAAAAACTAATGAAACCCTGCCAATAATTCGATAAATTAGGAGTAGTTGTTGACTATTAGGCTTGGATTATATATTGACAAGAACCTGACAACCTCATAGAATCCATTGATTATTAAGGGTTAATACCTTCAAAATCAATCTGTTTGGAGAAAAACATGCCACCGGCCATTTTGTTTGCACGCCTTACACTGATCATTTTTTTATCATTTCCTCTATTTTTAAGTGGTTGTAGTTATATGCCTTGGGCAGATGATGATGAAGACGATCTTGCGTTTGAAGAAGATTTTCCATTTGAAGATGAGGAGTTTGTAGATGAAGGCCGAAGGCGAGGCAGAAAAGCCAGTCGCGAGAAGAGCAACGATGATGATTTTTTTGGTGAAGATGAGTCGTTTTCTGATTCAGGTGGAATGGAAGGCGATGATGGGTTTGCAGATGATGCCCCCCAAACAGACCGAGTTGAACTTAAAGGAGATGTAGAAAATCTTCAAACCCAGCAAGAAACTCTTATCAGTAAAGTTAGAGAATTGGAAGAAGTTCTGAATACCCTAGAGCCAAAGATAGATGCAGCGACCGAACAAATAGAA
>CAZMBO010000082.1:2627-6816 GCA_964564655.1 uncultured Nitrospina sp.
ATTGAGTTTTGGATAGGAAGCAATTACGTGGCGCTTGAAATGTATGATGATGCTATCATACAATTTGAGACGGTTTTAAATAAATACCCGCGTGGCAACAAGGTACATGATTCTCGCTATATGATTGGAGTGAGCTATTCCAAGATGGGGGAAACCAGTAGGGCTATTGAAGTACTGGAAGATGCCTTAAAAAGAAATCCTACCAATGAGGTGCGGGCTAAGATATTGGCTCAATTGAACCATATTCAATAGGTATTTTTATATATTCCTTCCCATCTTAGCGGTTGAAGCAAATCCCGAATTAGGTTATCCTCCACCCATTAGAGCTATGGTAGGCAGGATGATTGGTCTCTGTTATTTTTCTTGCCCCGTTGCTTCAATATCCCGTTTCTTCTTTAGAAGGCTCCAGCAGTTTCAGAGTGACTCAGTCTTAGCCATTTTCCCATAGCTATTAATACTGATCAATTTCAAATGAAAATATAGTAATGGCATTGGTAAGAAAACATAGTCAGGTTTATTCAACGGTAATAATTTTTTTCAACAGTCTTGCCGTTTCCTTGGCCTGGCTATTTGCTTATTTAACCAGATTTGAATTAGAACTTTTTTCACCGGCGATCAAGCCCTCAACTGAGAATATGTATTTTTATTCTCTTCTGCCTATTTGCTTGGTGTTTTATGTTATTAGTAGGATTTTGGGTCATGCTAAGCTTTTAAACAGGCACACGCCTACGAGTGAATATTTTTCCATCCTAAAGTTGACCTCCCTTTCTGTTCTAATATTAACCGCAGGGACTTTCTTTTACCGCGACTTTTCTTATTCACGGATTATGACTGTTTATTTTTGGATCTTTTGCAATATATTTTTATTGTTTTCCCACCAGTTGGTGCGGTTATTTATAAAAGAAGCTCATAGGCGTGGATTGGGTTTGCGCAAAGTTCTCGTGATTGGATCAGGGGAGTTAGGCCAGCGAGTTGTGCAAAAACTCAATATGTATCCTGAAATAGGGTTTACAGTGGTCGGTTATTTAACTTGTAATTCGGAAGATGTAGGTTCGGATATCGAGGGAGGTAAGGTGCTTGGTTTGTATGAAGATTTGAATCGAACTATAAAAGAATATGATGTGAGCCAGGTTTTTATTGCGCTTCCGTTAAATGCAAATGACCGATTGCAAGGAGTTTTGGCAAGTTTAGAAGAAGAAACAGTGGATATAAAACTTGTTCCCGATTTGTTAAGTTATTTGGATTTGCATTCGGGAATTGAAGAACTGGACGGAATGCCATTGATCAACTTAACTGAATCACCGTTGTATGGTTGGAATACCTTATTGAAACGAGCCTCTGATATTTTTCTTTCTGGGATTGCAATTTTAATAACCCTTCCAATAATGCTTTTAATAGCTATAGTTGTCAAACTGGGATCCCGGGGACCTTTATTGTATAAACAGGAAAGAATGGGATTGGATAGGGATGTTTTCATAATGTACAAATTTAGGTCGATGAAAATTGGAGCAGAAAATCAAACGGGACCTGTTTGGGCGAAAAAAGATGATGATCGAAGAACTTCTGTTGGATCTTTTTTGCGAAGCACTAGCCTGGATGAACTACCCCAATTATTTAATGTGTTAATGGGACAGATGAGTTTGGTTGGGCCTAGGCCTGAGAGGCCAATATTTGTAGAGCAATTTAAAAAATCCATTCCTTTTTATATGCATCGTTTGAAAATGAAGGCAGGCTTAACAGGGTGGGCGCAGGTAAATGGCTGGCGCGGAAATACATCTTTGGAAAAAAGGATAGAATTTGATCTTTACTATATTAAAAACTGGTCTTTGTTATTCGATATTAAGATCCTATTTTTAACGATTTGGAAGGGATTGATGAATCGGCATGCGTACTGAGCCTAGGGTATTAGTTGTTATTCCTGCACGTTGGGCTTCATCACGATTTCCTGGGAAGCCGCTCGCAAATATTGCTGGCATACCTATGATTCAAAGAGTGGTTACGCAGGCTAATAAAGCAAACTGTGCTTCAGAAGTCATTGTGGCTACAGATGATCTCCGTATTTCAGACTTTGTTCAGGAAAGTGGTGGTACGGCTATCATGACTTCTGCTGAACATGAATCTGGCACGGATAGAGTCGCTGAAGTCGCTAGAGATAGAGATTGTGATATTGTGGTAAATGTTCAGGGCGATGAACCTTTAATTCCACCTCAGAATATTGATCAAGTGATTAGGTCGTTAGTAGATGATTCGTCAATTTCAGTAACAAGCTTGAGAGTATTAATTTGTAATAAAAGTGATCTATTAAATAAAAATATTACCAAAGTAGTTGTTGATAAGTTTGATTCTGCATTATATTTTTCAAGAGCTCCCATTCCATGGGACCGTGATTTATGGCCAGAAAGTATGGAAGGTATTTCAAAAGTATCTTCGCCTCGATGGTTTAAACATATTGGGCTATATGCCTATCGAAAAAAATTTCTGATGGAATATTCCTCAATGCCTAAATCCCCGCTTGAGAAAATCGAAAAGCTGGAGCAACTAAGAATTCTGGAAAATGGAATACCAATTAAAGTTGTAGAAACCAAATTAGATTCAATAGGAGTAGACTCACAAGCAGATATTAAAATAATAGAAAAACAGTTAGCCCTTTCTCCCGAAATTTGAGCCCTCGAGGAACCTAAGTGAATAAAAATAAAAATAGTAAAAAAATCAAATATATATTTGTAACTGGTGGAGTGCTTTCCTCTCTCGGAAAAGGAATAGCTGCCTCCTCGATAGGAAGTCTTTTAGAGTGTTCAGGACTCAAAATAACTATTTTAAAACTTGACCCCTATATTAATGTTGATCCGGGAACCATGAATCCCTTTCAACATGGTGAAGTGTATGTGACTGATGATGGTGCAGAAACAGACCTTGACCTTGGACATTACGAGAGATTTACTCAAGCAAAGATGCGTCGTGCTAATAATGTTACAGCAGGCAAAATTTATCACAATGTTATTCAAAAGGAACGAAAAGGGGAGTATTTGGGAGCAACCGTTCAGGTTATCCCACACATAACAGATGAAATAAAACAGCATATACAAAATGTGGGGGATGGTGTTGATGTGGTTATTTGTGAAATTGGTGGAACTGTAGGTGATATTGAAAGTCTTCCATTTTTGGAGGCAATACGCCAATTCAGGTTTGATGTTAAACCAAAGGACGTCTTATATATCCATCTAACCTTGGTTCCCTATATAAAAACGTCCGATGAACTAAAAACAAAACCTACACAGCATAGTGTTCAAAAGTTAAGAGAGATTGGGATTCAACCTGATGTGCTGCTTTGTCGAACAGAAAGAAAACTATCTAAAGCAATGAAAGACAAGATTGCACTGTTCTGTAGTGTCGATACTAATTCTGTTATCACAGCAATGGACGTTAGTTCCATTTATGAAGTTCCGCTGAGCCTTGAAAAGGAAGGGTTGGGGAAAATAATTCTTGAAAAACTAGGGATAAAAGCAAACCAACCCGATTTAGAGCGATGGAAAAAAATAAATAATATTTTGAAGAAACCGGCCGGTGAAGTAAAAATTGGTATTGTTGGGAAATATGTAGACCTAAAAGAATCTTATAAAAGTCTCACCGAAGCATTGATTCACGGTGGAATAGGAAATAATGTCGATGTTAAATTCAATTGGGTAGATGCTGAAGAGCTGGAAAATGAAAATGGGCTAAAACAATTGGGAAATTGTGATGGAATTCTTGTTCCAGGTGGATTTGGAGATCGAGGGATAGAGGGAAAGATAAGTGCAGTTCGCTTTGCTCGTGAAAATAAAGTCCCTTATTTTGGAATTTGTCTGGGTATGCATTGCGCCACTATTGAGTTTGCGCGTCATGTTGCCAACTTGAAAAATGCTAATAGTTCTGAGTTCTCAACAACATCCCCTTATTTGGTTATTGATCTTTTGCCAAATCAAAATATAAAGGGAGACAAGGGTGGCACGATGCGACTGGGAGAATATCCTTGCCAATTGAGGAAAAATTCCAATGCCTACACCGCATATGGAAAAAGAGAAATAGAAGAGAGACACCGACATCGCTATGAGTTTAACAATATGTATCGCATCCAGATGGAGGAAGCAGGGTTAAAAATAAGTGGTTTGTCCCCAACCGGCAATCTTGTGGAAATTATTGAATTGGAAGA
>CAZMBO010000083.1:0-6538 GCA_964564655.1 uncultured Nitrospina sp.
TATCTTTTACTTCATCCAGTTTGAATGGTTTTATAATGGCCTCAACTTTTTTCATGCCTTACTTGCCCTCCTTTTAAGTATGTGTTTGTGTAACCCTAAAGATGTACTGTCAATTGAACTAAACAATTTCTTTTTCCCTAAAAGCTATCGATACACAACCTGCCTCGACTTTGATTGGGTAAACAATGGCGCATCCTTCATCTGGAGGAAGTGCCTTTCCGTCTGTTAGATCTAGAACCAGATTATGCAAAGGACAGGTAACGCGATTCCCGTGAACGATGCCCTGAGACAGCGGCCCCTGCTTGTGAGGGCAACGATCAAATAAGGCAAATACTTCATCCTGACGGGTGCGAAAAATTGCGATATCACCATTATCACGGCGGACTATTCGCGCCCCTAACCTTGGAATATCCTCTAGGTCACATATTTCAGTCCAGTTAGGCATAAGCCGAGCCTTCCCCAACAGGTGTAAACTCGTGTCGTTCAATACCATCTTTGCCGGTGCGCTTGGTCCACGGATCTCCTTGCGCATATTTCTGTGATGTTTTAAAGCGTTCAAATAAAGCCTTGCGATTTTCTGCATCATCTACTATTTGTTTCTTCACGCTGGAGAAACCCACTCGTTCGATCCATGGTGCTGTTCTTTCCTGATAATGAGCTTCTTCTCGGTAGAGTTGGATAAAAGCACAGCCATATTCAAGTACCTCATCATCTGCATTCACCTTAACCAGAAGGTCAGTAGCACGAACTTTTATACCCGCATTTCCTCCAATATGAATTTCCCATCCAGAGTCTACTGCCACAATGCCAAGGTCTTTAATTGTTGCTTCAGCACAGTTACGCGGACAACCGGAAACGGCCATTTTAAATTTGTGAGGCATCCAGGAACCCCAAATCAGTTTTTCCAGACGAATACCCATATCAATAGCTAGTTGAGTACCGAAGCGACACCATTCCTTGCCAACACAGGTTTTAACCGTGCGTAATGCTTTACCATAGGCGTAACCGGAAACCAGTCCCGCTTCGTTCAACTCTTCCCACACATTAGGCAAATCTTCTTTTTTAATGCCGTAAAGTCCAATGCGTTGTCCTCCTGTAATCTTGATCGTAGAGACCGAATACTTTTCGGCAACGTTTGCTATGGCTCGTAACTCCGCAGCCATGGCAACCCCGCCCCAAATACGCGGAATCACGGAAAAGGTGCCATCTTGCTGGATATTAGCGTGCATACGTTCGTTGACAAAACGGGATCGCGGATCGTCCAGTACCTCAGCCGGCCAAGCACATAGAAGGTAATAGTTTATTGCTGGGCGACAAATATGACATCCGTCGGGTGTCCCATATTCCAGATAATCCATCACAGAAGAGATGCTGATCAATTTTTGTTTTTTTATGACATTACGTATTTCTTCGTGAGTGTAGTCTGTGCATTTACATATGGGTTTAACCTTAGGCGTTTCAGAGTAATCTCCTCCCAGAGTGCAGGATAGAATCTGTTCTACGAGACCGGTGCATGAACCACAAGAACTAGAGGCTTTAGTATGACAACGGACATCGTCGAGGGTAAACAGCCCCTGAGATGTGATAGTTTTTACAATATCTCCCTTAGACACACCATTACAGCCACAAATCTCTGTTTCATCCGGAACTTCTACCATGGATTTTATTCCACCACGTCCGGAGTCACCCAGATGCGACTTACCGTGTAACAGTTGATCCCGCATGTGGCTGATATCCGTCTTGTCTCTCAATAAATTGTAGTACCAAGACCCATCTGTGGTGTCTCCAAACATAACCGCACCGAGAATACGGTTTTCTTTCAACACGATCTTTTTATAGATACCTTTGGCAGCGTCTTTCATAATTATGTCTTCTGTTGTCTTGTCTCCAACAAAATCACCTGTTGAAAATAAATCGACCCCTGTGACTTTCAGCTTAGAAAATGTTATTGAGCCCTGATAACGAGAATAACCAAGCTGTGCTAGTTGATTAGCGCAAACCTTAGCCTGTTCAAACAAAGGTGCGACCAATCCATAAACTTGGTTGCTATGCTGAACGCATTCGCCAACGGCATAGATCCGGCCGTCATAGGTTTGCAAGATGTCATTGACTATAATTCCGCGTTCACAATAAATATTGGCATCTTTTGCTAGTTCTATGTTGGGACGAATTCCCACTGCCATCACGACAAGGTCTGCGGCGATTTCCAGCCCTCCTTTGAAACGGACGCCTCTTACCTTTTCTTCACCAAGAATAGCCTCGGTTGTAGTCTCCATTAAAAATTGAATACCACGTTTTTCAAGATCTTTTCTTAACATGCAGGCCGCCTCAGAATCGAGCTGCCGTTCCATCAGGGAGTCCATGAGATGTACAACTGAAACATACATTCCTTGCTGTTTAAGAGCGCTGGCTGCTTCCAAACCTAATAACCCTCCTCCAATAACGAGTGCCTGTTTGTGTGTCGCAGAAATTTTAAGCATAGTTTGCACGTCTCTTATATTGCGGAAACTAACGACCCCCTCAAGGCTATTTCCTGGAATAGGAAGAATGATCGGATTGGAACCCGTGGCAAGTAGAAGCCGGTCATATTTTTCCGTAGTCCCGTCTTCCGTGATAACCTCACGATTACGTCGGTTAATTTTGACTACCTTTTTATCTGTATAAAGCTTGATATTATTTTTCGCATACCATTGCGCGTCATTGAGCATTATGTCGTCAATTTGTTTTTCTCCTGCCAGAACAGGAGATAAAAGAATCCGGTTGTAGTTTCCATGGGGTTCATCACCAAAAACAGTGATGTCATACATGTCAGGTGAAAGCTTGATTAATTCCTCAAGCGTACGGACACCAGCCATTCCATTCCCAACCAATATTAATTTCTCTTTGGTCATAAAAAACGCACCCTTCTTCTAAGCTCAATACCTAGATTTTGTTTTAAAGTTACAACTGGTAGGATTTTTATAAATTCTGAATAAAAACTAGGATTACAGTTGATACTAAGCCACTGTTCAAGTTTCGTGCCACAGTCAAAATAAAAACCAAAGTTTCACTCTATTAAGGCTGGGGAAATTAATTACTTTTGGGCCTGATAGTTGAGGTGTACCTTGAAAACTAGGGAGATGACTGCGTATCTCTGATTCTATTATCTAATATCGCTGGCTGGAGAATTTCATAGAATTGAGATCATGTGAGGAATCTATTTCTAGATTACTTCTTTGCAAGTCAAGCAAAATATATTAAATATGCTATATTTTATAGCAATTTTTTGTTATTGATGAGCGTTCTCTCCAATACCTATGGATGAAAAAACACATGGCAGGGTCTTTAACTGGTTTTATCTTCTCTTTTGTTATATGGATGTATTAAGGATTTTTGAGATAACATCGGAAAGAAGGAAAGTTAAGCTAGTCCATTGATCAGGGTCTTTAGCTCTTCCTTGTCAGGAAGGGTTCTGGTACAAGCTCCTTGTTCTGAGTCGGTCTCTCCGCCAAAGAGAATAAGGTCATTATCTACGAGCAGTGTAGGTGATGATAGATTCTTGCCAAAACATCCTTCATGCAGGTCATCTTGGTTGATTTCTACAAATGCCAAGCCCAACTCTTCCAGCATTTGTCTTGCTAGCTTATAATTTGGGCAAGAATCAGAATATATCAGTGAAAAATGCTTCATTTCTGTCTGATGAATGTAAAAAAATAAGTCGGGCTAATTCACCTTAGGCACGGTGCAGAATTGAACTGCAAAGGGAATGACTAGTATTAAAACTACTGCCAACAGGATGAACAGTTCCAAGTTAAAAAAGAAAAAAGGTTTTTTATAGGGTTTTAGCTCCCATTTGATCACGATAACTCACCTCCTTTGATTTGAAGATTCAAGATAGGTGAATGCATTGAAATTGTTTGTTTTTTCTTTAATATATTCCTCTCCATGGATAAAGACAAGTTGTCCGCTAAAAAATCCTCCATACTGTTTGGTTAATGAACATAAATTAATATTAAATGAGTGGATTTTTTTTTGTTTCAAGCCTATATTGAAACTAGCAACTGCTTCAATTTCTATTCCTGAGGTGACTGCGATGGACAATCCACCATTCTAGTTTAAGCTTCTCCCGCTATAGATTTTTAAAGTTACTTTTCTTCTAAAACAGGCATAGGAGGTACTGCCATGGAATGGTATATCTCTTTAATGATCATAACTGCGATTCTTTTCTTGGTTTATGTATTCGTAGCTGCTTTAGGCAATGAAGGTTGAAAAACGTGTTGTCTAAACAGGTGTAACAAACTGTCTTTAAGCGGATTGATATTATTTAATCAGGAGGGCGCTTATGCAGATACAGTTTCAAGCATTACGCAATTTTTTAAGAATATCTCCTGAGTTATGGAATTTTCCATCATCTAAACCCATCGTAAGAATGGAACATGTTCAGAGATGTAAGGAGTGTCATTTCGTCGGTAAAACGAATTGGATAAAAGACCATTTCGTATGTCCTGAATGTGGTCAAGCCATCAAGATGGATGGAGGTTATTATGGGAGCTGAGAATCCACCTGTGCATTGATTCACATAAGACAAATTCAATCTTTATTCCGATATAAGTTGGAATACACCCGATCTTGACCGAATGACTTAAAAGACGGGTCAACAAAAGAGAATAAAAGCCCCACAACCCTGCAACGGGGTTGATGGGGCTTTTTGATTGTAAATGAAGGTTGTCTAATTTACTATGCGATCGCATTAACGACTATAATAACTTTAATCCTATGGGGAGGTTAAAATGAAACAACTACTCAAGTCTATACTTGTGATAAGCGTATTGAGTTTTGCAGTACTTGGTTTAATGGTATCAACTGCTATAAGTGGTGGACCAGCCGATGGCTATACGATTCATGTTCAGGCTCCTCATATGATGGCAGATGGAAAGGTTGGGGGTCCTTATCACCATTATTGTAAAGGAATCCAAAACGGTGAGGTTCTTCAGTGTTTGCTATTCGAGTCAACCAAGCCGAACGCAAAGCTTGTAGCAGTTGAATACTTTATAGAAAAAAACTTGGCCAGAAAAAATGTGCCCCTCGTTCAATGGAATCGGGCATTCCATGATCATAAAGTCGAAATAGCTACAGGCCGAGTAGCCATTCTCGATATTGATGACCCTAAAGAGGTCAAGTCGTTAGCTGATGCTGCTGCCAAAACAGATGGTGTGATATTTCATCTATGGGGAAAAGATCAGGTTGTTCCAGATGGAACCGTAACCACACCTACCTCTATAGGTCATGTATATAGAACAGAGTAAATCATATGAAGCAATGGGGGAGCTAATCCTCCTTGCTTTATTATAAAATCTATAAATATTAGAAAAGCATTTAATGGCTAAAAAAAAGTTCTTGTTGCGGGCGATCTGTTTTGTTTGGATCAGTTTTCTTCCTGTTATTGTAAAAGGCTCTGACCCTCAAATATTAAAACCCCGAGTCCCAATTGACCAGATAGACGAAGCAAGGAAATGGAAAAACCCATTGCCTTCAACACCTAAAAATATCGAGAAAGGCAAGGCACTTTTTCATGGCAAGGCGTATTGTGTCACCTGTCACGGTAAAGATGGAAAAGGGTACGATCACATTCCCGGTTTAGTTGGGAAACTTCCTAGAAATTTTACAGACAAATCGTGGCAAGCCGTACGTACCGACGGAGAACTGATGTGGATTTTAAAAAATGGGAGTTCTGGCACAGCAATGGTCTCATTTGTTCCAGAAACTTTAACCGAAGAAGAAGCTTGGCAAATTATTTTGTTTATTAGGACATTTGCTAAATTAAGAAACTAAACTCCAGACCTTTCTTTGGGAGCAGGGGGTCGGAGGTTCAAATCCTCTCGCCCCGACCATTTAAAACAAGGACTTAGCGGTTTTCCGCTAGGTCCTTTTTTATTATGGGTAACACCATGGGTAACAAATGAAGGGCAAATTGGATTAAATTCCTTCCTACCTTCCACAAAAGTTGTCCTAAATGTTTCCTCTCCATCTTCTGACCATTCGATCCATAGTCCATTTTCCTTTCCATTCTTAAAGTGCTTCCCAATTATTTTATTTCCATAATTGGGATTTTGATTTTTTCACGTAGTGACTAAAAATAAAGCATTTGGGTGGTTTAAATGCCCATTTTATAATCAGAAAACTTCCTAATATTATGTTTGAAGGGGGAATAAATTTAACATATCCCCTTAAACACAAAAAAAACAAGGAAAAATCTCGATAACTATAGCCATCTTTATAATGGCACATTTTTTGCTCGCGTAAGAATATGCCTACAATTTTTAAAGGTTATATCTTGCGTTTGTGCGAGATAACAATCAATAGATTGGGTTTTGTTCATCTTTACCCATTAATCATCTGGGGTAATCTCAGATTAAACATTGAACACACTTTAGGAGGGTTATCATGGAAAAAAAAGAACTTGTTAACAAATTGTTGGCCGCCAGAAAGGATTCTGGAAAAACATATGATGAACTGGGGGAAGCCCTGGGTCTTTGTAATGTCTATGTGGCACAGCTTT
>CAZMBO010000084.1:0-1784 GCA_964564655.1 uncultured Nitrospina sp.
TTTTTATTTTAAATTAGTTCGAAAAAGTGTAGACTTCGACCTTCGATTGTTACCGAATTCAGATCTGTAAATTAAAGTAAGGTGCGTTATGAGTGATGTTGACAAAGAAAAAAATTCTTTTGATATTTCAGAGCAAAAAGAAGAACCTGGACTGATGGAATCGTATGGATCTTTTCCTGTTTGGTCCCTTAAGTTGATTGATGCAATAACTCCGGAGTTTCTGATCTCCAAGGAACCCGTTGAGAAAAAAAAACTTCCTCAGTAAAAATTTTCTTTTCATAAATAATGAAACCCATTCAAAGGGCATTAATAAGTGTTTCGGACAAGACAGGTATCCTTGAATTCGCAAAAGAGCTTCATAATTCTGGAATTGAAATTCTTTCTACGGGAGGTACCGCCGAGCTTCTACGTAAAGATGGAGTACCTGTAATTCAGGTTTCTGATTATACCGGTTTCCCAGAAATGATGGATGGCAGAATCAAAACCCTGCACCCAATGGTTCATGGCGGAATTCTTGCACGAAGGGATGTTCCCGAACATTTGAAGGCTATGGAAGAGCATGGCATACGCCCTATTGATCTTGTGGTGATAAACCTTTATCCCTTTGAACAAACAGTGGCCAAAAAAGGCAGTACATTGGAAGAAGCAATAGAAAATATTGATATTGGTGGTCCTGCCATGGTTCGCTCATCTGCAAAAAACTATAAAGACGTCACTATAATCGTCGACCCTGAGAACTATGGAAAGGTGTTGGAGGAAATAAAAAACGGATCAGTTTCTTTGGAAACTCGTAAGCGCTTGAGTCGAGATGCATTTGCTCACACCGCTCGTTACGACTCGCTTATTGCAGATTTTTTATCGAATCAATGGGGAGAAGATGAGCCAAACTTCCCACCGTTTCTAAATCAACCTTATACAAAAGTCCAAGACTTACGGTACGGGGAAAACCCTCATCAGTCAGCAGCTTTGTATAAGGAGAGCCAGCCGTTACCGTCTGAAATTGTTTCGGCAGAACAGCTTCAGGGCAAAGAATTATCTTTCAATAATTATATCGACTTAAATGCAGCATGGGAACTGGTGCGTGAACTAGGTTCGGGAGCAGTAGTTATTATTAAGCACACCAACCCTTGCGGTGTAGCGGTGGGAGAGGATCAACTAAAAACATTTATAATAGCTAGAGAAGCAGACCCTGTTTCCGCATTTGGAGGTATTTTAGGTTTCAACCAACCAGTCACTGCTTTGGTTGCTGAAGAAATCCTCAAAAATTTTGTAGAAGCTGTGGTTGCACCTGGATTTGATGCGGACGCTATAAAGTTATTTTCGGCAAAGAAAAATATTCGTCTTATGCAAATGTCAAACGCTGATTTTAAATCAAAAGATAGTCGCCTTGATTTGAAAAGAATTGGAGGTGGGCTGTTGGCTCAAAGTCCCGATGTTTTAAATTTTATTGAAGGCCAGTTAAAAGTTGCTAGTAAAAGAGGGCCCAATGCTCGTGAAATGGAAGATATGAAGTTTGCGTGGTTGGTGGCGAAACATGTAAAGTCCAACGCAATTGTTTACGCAAAAGACAAAGAGATTTTAGGTATAGGGGCAGGCCAGATGAGTCGTGTCGATTCAGCTAGAGTTGCTGTTGAAAAAGCTCATAAATCCCTTTCAGGGGCAGTAATGGCTTCCGATGCATTTTTCCCCTTCAGAGACTCAGTTGATGAAGCCGCAAAAAATGGAATTTCAGCTATCATTTCTCCAGGAGGTTCTATCCGCGATGAGGAAGTTTTGCAGGCAGC
>CAZMBO010000084.1:1884-6390 GCA_964564655.1 uncultured Nitrospina sp.
ATTATTTTTTTCTTCTTGATTAAATTTTTCAGTCAGCACAGTTATTGCGGTTGCTAACTGTTTTATCTCTGTATTAGATTTAATCTCGGGCAACTCAGCTTTTCCTTTTTCTTCAGCAAATTGCACTAGTTTTTTTAAAGGTCGAATCACCATACTTATCGTATAAAGTCCACCAATTATGCAAATGATACCCCCAAAAATCGCCACTCCTATCATTTCATTTTTCAATTGATTAGCACTACGCATGACCCGATCTTTTAAAAATTCCAATTGATCCGGTTGCATGGTTTCGGTGTTCATGGTTGCGACAATGCGCTCAACTTGTCCCAATTGGACATAAAGGAAAAATGCTGCATAACCCAAGCAGGAGATGACTACTATATAACCTGTCATCAAGAGATTGATTATGCTTTTCTTTTCGCCTGGAAGTTCGTCCCGAAAGATAGGGTTTTTTTTCATATCGATTTTACCTTTTGAGTTTTGCCTTATTGAAAGCTCGCTGAAGGTGTGCCCAATTAAAAGCAGAACCGGGATCATATTTGCATTCAAGACCGGTGGAACCATTTTGAACATGGCAGTGTCCCAAAACCCCGGCAAAACGCGAATAATTTTTTAATCGATCCAAGGGATGTCGCCCTGTTTTTTTATCAAAGGGAACTCTTAATTTGATTGCAGGTAACAACTTGTTCAACCCAATACAAAGTTTTACCAATGATTCATATTGTTGTTCTGTAAAATCCCACATCCTCACAATTTTCCCATTAATTTTTTTGCTGAAATAGCCTCTATCACCATATGTTCGATCTGGCACTGCGTTGAACGGATTTTTCAAAATTTTAGCTTTGTATTCTCTAGGAAGAACCAGCTTCCAACCCTTTCCAGTTTTCTTATACTTATCTTTTTTTGCAGGATAATATTCCGATTCCGTTGCCAGCGCCTCCCATGATAAATTTGAGATTTCAATATGCACAGCTCGTTCGTTCCCTTTCTTATCGTCAGCAGGGGCGGTATTGGTTTTCCAGTATAAGTCACAAGTTTGGAAAATAGTTCCATCTATGTCCAGATAAAAATGACTTCCCTTAAATGGACTTTCTTGCATCAGTTGGTGGCAGTGGTAAGAGGTGTAGCAAACATCGTAATGGAGAACCAGTTGATGAACGTTTTTTGTTAGCTCACGATATGCGGTTTGAGAGTTTTTTATTTTATAACTTTTATATTTTTGACTAGGGGCATCGTTTAAAGGGAGATCATGTTGACTGCAGTTCTTGCGTCCCCGTGGGTTAGGACATAAAAATCCTTCTTTTTCTGACCATGAAACAACGCGGGTCCCAATATCCACAATCTGTTCACAGGCAATGATATTTTGATTCATGGTAAATAAATATGAGAGTCAGGAAGTCACGAACTATTTTCTGTTGTACCGCCCCAATGCAATTTTTTTCTTAATAATTGATAATAATCTTTACCTGGAGCTTGAACAAGTTTTACAGGGGTCTCCGCTTTTTTTGCTTCTAGGATATCTCCTGATTTCATGGTATATCCCGTCTGTCCATCCAAGGTGATTCTTACATCCCCCTCTTCACTTCTTGTTGTCAGTTGGACTCTAATGGTCGATGAGTCGGGAATCACTATAGGTCTGTTTGTCAGTGCAAATGGACAAATAGGACTTAGCACCAAAGCCCGCATACTGGGGTGAATAATTGGTCCTCCTGCTGAAAGAGAGTAGGCTGTGGAACCGGTAGGAGAGGCAATGATTAGGCCATCCGCGCGATAAGAGGTCATATACTGATCATCGACAAAAACTTTTAGGTTTACGATTCTTGCTAGGGCACCTTTATTTATTACGATATCATTGAGTACATTAAAGTCTTCAATTTTCCCTCCATCCCTTAAGACACCAGCATTTAAAAGCATGCGATTTTCGATTTCGCATTTTCCATCTAATACCAGTTCCAGAGTGGGGTAAAAATCGCCCATAGTAGTTTCTGTTAGGAATCCCAGGCTACCCAAATTGACACCTAGGATGGGAACCTTATACGGATGAGCGATACCGGCGACATTGAGTAGGGTTCCGTCACCACCTAAAACTATTAAGAGATCGGAGCTGGAAGCTACCTCTTCTTTGGAGATGGAAGTATTTTTGCCTATAAGATCAGCGGTATCCGGTTCTAAATACACCTTACAATTTTTGGACTCTAACCATTTAGAAAGTTCGCAGACAATTGTAGGGTCTATATTTGGTTTTTGCTTGCAGAATATTCCGATCCTTTTCATAAGTTCACCCTAATATTCAAATCTGTCTTGGCGAAGGTAATAATATGGTTCGTTGGAAAAGCATCAACGATACTAATTTAAAAATGTATAAGGAGATACTGTCAGATTGGTTTGAAGACATGAAAGCTTAAAGCTTGCCAAAGTCTTCCGGCTTTATTTTATTCAGCCAATCCTGCCATTGTTTTTCATCATCCGTATTTGTTTTGTCTGGATCAGGAAGATCTAGACTCTTTGCGTCTTCGATTACTTTTTCTTCTACAAATATAGGTGACTTGGTCCTCAAAGCTAGGGCGATGGCATCGGAAGGCCGGGAATCGATGGAGAGAGTCATGTCTCCACAAACTACAGATATGACCGCATAAAAAGTATTATCTTTTAGTTCATTGACCAGGATGTGGTTCACCTCCGCTTTCATATTCAGGATCAGGTTTTTCAACAGATCATGGGTCATGGGACGTGGCGTGGAAATATTTTCTATTTCGAGGGCGATTGCGTTAGCCTCAAAATAACCGACCCAGATTGGTAATGCTTTTGCGCCCGTCGAATCTTTTAAAATAATGATGGGCATGTTAGTGAGCGGGTCTAAAGTTAGCCCCTCAACTTTCATTTCAACCATTTCCCTTAGCCTCAGGTAAGTGTGCAATAAATAATAGGATACTTATATCTTAACAGTTGGTATGAAGGCAAATCGGATTAAAGAATTCCTTAAAAATTATAGCTGAACCTTGAAAAATTGTCTAATAGCAGGTTTTATATACATTATATCTTAAATTGAAGTTTTATTTTTAAACCGGCTAAAAGTCAATTGTCTACTTTATGGTCTTTAAGAACTTTAAGCAGGGTATCCCGTATCGCCTCGGGGATTTCTACTTGATTTAAGGTGTTTCGGCAAATCTTGGTTGTCGATTTGTATGTGTTTAAAAATGAAATGCAGGGAGGACAATCCTGAAAATGTTCGTCGAGGGATTTTGTGGTTTCTTGGTCCAGGTCACCTTCAATGTAATCGTAGAGCAGGTCAAGACACTCTTTACAACAAATCATTTTTCTGCCTTCCGAGATGAAAACTCTTCAAAATAGTATGAAAGTTTTTTTCTTAAAAACAACCTAGCACGATGTAATCTTGATTTAACAGCTGGAACCGTCAAGTTCATAATCTCCCCTGTTTTTTCTGTAGAGAGACCTTCTACATCTCGCAATAAAAAAACTACTTTTTCTTTTTCAGGAAGAAGGTCGACGGCCTTGTTAATAACGTCGCGGGTTTCAGTGTTAAACATTAACGATTCTGTATTTTCTGACCAATCCTGAATTTTTTCTTGTTGAAACCCTGCTCCATTAAACGAAGGCATCAATTCATCTATAGATATATTCGGCTCTTTCTTTTTACTACGTAGTTTCATGTAGCTGGCATTTAACGTGATCCGATAAACCCAACTCGAGAAAGCTGATTTACCCTGAAACATGTTAATCTTGCGGAAGAGAGTCAGGAGCACTTCCTGAGTCACATCCTGCGCATCCATTTGGTTGCGTGTTAAATTGAAACTGAGACCGTAAATCTTTTTTTGATAAATTTCAGCTATTTTGTCATAGGCTTTTAGGTTTCCTCCTTGAAACTCGCGAACCAAGGACTCTTCAATTTCTTTATCTTTTTTGGGCTGAGAAAAAGACATATCTAGCAATTAGAGTTAAATTATAGGGCGTATATCTCTTTTTGCCAAAAAACTACTAATAATTGCTATTCCGCCCATTTAATATATAGATGCTGGGAATAACAAAGCGATTCAATTTGAAGGCGCTGTCAGAGTTTTTTCTATGGAGGGACGCCGGGTCCAAGCAAAAAACAATTAGACTCGGATTATTTTTTATCCGGTTCTGTCGTCGAAGCAACGGGGTTTTCGGTAGGATTGGTACCTTCAGCAGGCTGTTCTCCTTCAGCAGGTTGTTCTCCTTCAGCAGAATTACCTTCACCTATAGCGCTTTCTGCAGCGGAGCCTTCAGGCAACTCTTCATTTTCTTGTTCCGCATCCTTCATAGATTTTTTAAAGTTCCGGATGCTGTTGCCAAAGGCACTACCAATTTCAGGAAGCTTGCCCGCTCCGAAGATAATCATAATTATGACCAAAATGATCATTAATTCTGGAAAACCAATTCCCATCATAGCGAAAATCCCTTTATTTATTTTGAGAAAGGCAGAATTATAACATTAAACCGAGGCCATGCAAACCCCAATAATTG
>CAZMBO010000085.1:0-6325 GCA_964564655.1 uncultured Nitrospina sp.
CTATCTCTATTGGCGGTATGGTTTCTGGTTTCTTTTGGAATGGCAATTTTGTTCGTCGAATTTTTAGATGACTTTCGTTTTTTTGGGTTTAAATTTGGTTTTTGGATGGCACAACAAGGTTCCATCTATTGTTTTGTCATTCTTATTTTTGTTTATGTCTATAAAATGAACAAACTCGACCTTAAATATGGGGTGAGCGAGGACAAAGACGATACCTCGCACCAAAATCCGGAGTCTGATAAATAGCTATGGATGTTCAGACTCTCACTTTTATTTTTGTTGGCGTAACCTTTCTCATTTATATAGGAATCGCTATCTGGTCGCGCGCCGGAACCACGGATGATTTCTATGTTGCCGGCGGTGGCGTTCCACCTCTTGCCAATGGCATGGCGACTGCCGCAGACTGGATGTCTGCCGCATCTTTTATTTCGATGGCGGGAATCATCTCCTTTGTCGGCCGCGATGGTGCAGTGTATTTAATGGGTTGGACAGGGGGTTATGTATTGCTTGCGCTGCTTCTTGCCCCTTATCTTCGTAAATTTGGGAAATATACGGTTCCAGATTTTGTAGGTGATCGCTATTATTCCGATTTCGCTCGTTTAGTTGCAGTGGTCTGTGTTCTCTTCGTTTCATTTACGTATGTAGCTGGCCAAATGCGCGGTGTCGGTATCGTTTTTTCCAGGTTTCTTGAAGTAGAAATTACTACCGGTGTTCTTATAGGAATGGGCATTGTATTTTTTTATGCGGTTCTAGGAGGGATGAAAGGAATCACATACACCCAAGTAGCCCAATATTGTGTTTTGATTTTTGCTTTTCTGGTTCCAGCTATTTTTATTTCTATGTTGATGACAGGAACTCCTATTCCCCAATTGGGTTTTGGTAGCACACTCACCGACGGTTCCAATGTATATATTCTGGATAGGCTTGACCAATTGTCTAAAGAGCTTGGTTTTGGAGCTTATACCGAAGGAAATAAATCTACTATCGATATGTTTTTTATAACGGCGGCTTTAATGGTTGGTACGGCAGGACTGCCACATGTTATTGTTCGGTTCTTCACAGTTCCCAAAGTTCGTGATGCGCGTATTTCAGCCGGTTATGCACTGGTTTTTATTGCCATACTTTATACAACCGCTCCTGCCTTGGCCTCTTTTGCACGCCTTAATTTGATCAATACGGTTAACAATGCAGAGTATAAAAATACTCCATCTTGGTTTAAAAACTGGGAAGATACTAACCTTATCGCCTGGGTGGACAAAAATAAAGATGGAAAAATTCAATATTACGCCAATAAGGCCTTTACAGGAACGCCTGAGTTTTTAGATGAAAGAGGCCTGAATGGAGAAAGAAAAATCTCTAACCCTGTATCACCTAATTCCAATGAGCTCTATATTGATCGCGACATAATGGTACTGGCAAACCCTGAAATAGCAAATTTGCCAGATTGGGTTATCGCTCTTGTCGCAGCAGGTGGGCTGGCTGCCGCACTTTCTACAGCAGCCGGATTGTTGCTGGTCATATCCACATCTATTTCTCACGATCTTTTAAAAAAAATGTTTTTGAAAAACATTACAGATAAACAGGAGCTAGTCTTCGCCAGATTCTCAGCAGCAGTTGCTGTTGTCATTGCCGGGTACTTTGGAATTCACCCGCCTGGATTCGTCGCACAGGTTGTAGCTTTTGCCTTTGGGCTTGCAGCTTCTTCATTTTTTCCGGTAATTCTAATGGGTATATTTTCAAAACGAATGAATAAAGAAGGTGCCATCGCCGGAATGATTACAGGTCTTACTTTCACCGCAAGTTATATCATATACTTTAAATTTATTAATCCGTCTATCAACTCTGCGGAAAACTGGTGGTTTGGAATTTCACCTGAAGGGATTGGGACTTTAGGAATGGTTTTTAATTTTCTTATTTCCTTTATAGTAAGCCGGGTTACCGCCCCTCCCCCGCAGGAGATAAAAGATATGGTAGATGATATTAGGATTCCCAAAGGTGCTAAAACCTCTTATCATCACCATCATTAGTGTTTAATTAATCCAAAAGGCTGGCTTGCGTTTACCACCGTCTCTTTCCAGTTTTTCTTTGTAAACCTTAATTGTTAGCATCGAGAACTTTGACTTAATTTCTGTGGGTCTGACCCGCTAGAATTGTTTAAGGAAGCGAAGATCATTTTCGAAGAACAGGCGTATATCATTGATGCCAAATTTGAGCATTGCAATGCGTTCGATGCCGAGACCGAATGCAAACCCTGTCCATTTTTCAGGATCGTAATCCACGGATTGGAAAACGGCGGGGTCTACCATTCCTGCACCGAGGATTTCTAACCACCCTGTTTGCGAACAGACTCGACAACCTTTGCCGTTACACATTACACATTGAATATCTACTTCCGCGCTGGGGCAAGTGAATGGAAAAAAACTGGGCCGAAAGCGGATTTGTGTATTCTTACCAAAAACCTCTTGAAGAAAAATATTCATGATTCCCTTCAAATGACTGAAGGACACGCCTTCGTCAACCATCAAACCTTCAATTTGGTGGAACATCGGTGTATGCGAAACATCTGAATCGCAGCGATAAACTTTTCCCGGCGCAATAATGCGTAAAGGTGGTTCCCGATTTTCCATGACGTGAATTTGAACCGGGGAGGTGTGCGTTCGCAAAACAGTTTCATCTTCTATGTAGAAGGTGTCCTGCATATCTCTTGCTGGATGGTCTTTCGGGATATTCAGTGCTTCAAAATTATAATAATCGGTTTCAATTTCAGGACCCTCTTCTACCTGGAACCCCAACCCAAAAAAAATGGAAGTGATTTCTTCCATTACCTGAGTGATAGGATGTAACGTTCCTGTTAACTCTTTTCTACCCGGAAGAGTTGTGTCGAAATTTTCGCGAGACTTTTTAAATGATTTTGAACCAAGACTTACATCCTTGTCGTTTATTGCCTGCTCAACATGTTGCTTAAGAAGATTTATGTCTTTTCCAAGCTTGGGCTTTTCTTGGGGAGAAGCGTTGCGCAACTCTTTCATCAACCCTTGGAGTTGTCCCTTTTTCCCTAGAAATTCTATTCGAATTTGTTCGAGTTGTTTGGAGTTAGAAATGGACCCCATTCGGTAATCGAAATCTTGACGGAGTTTGTTGATGATTTCAATCATTCATGTTTCCGACCGATACCCCTCAAGGAGGGGGGATGGTTTACTTCGCCGACGCGCTATTTAAAACTTACGTGAGCTGCGCGCGGGCAGTTTCAGTCAAGGATTTAAAGGTTTTCTGATTATTAATGGCGAGATCAGATAAAACTTTGCGGTCCAATTGAATATCTGCTTTTTTCAAACCGTACATGAATTGGCTGTAGTTCATTCCTTCAGCTCTGACCGCAGCGTTGATACGAGCGATCCAAAGTCGACGGAATTCACGCTTTCGATTTTTGCGATCGCGGTATGCATAACTGAGACCATGCTCAACAGCTTCACGGGCTTTTCGAAACGCGGTACTGCGTACGCTCCGATAGCCTTTGGCCATTTTTAAAATTTTTTTTCGTCTTCTTCGGGAAACAGTCCCATTTACCGCACGTGGCATTTTACAATTCTCCTTTTTTTCTTAATCAACTGTTGCCAGTTGCTTCCCACCTAAGTGGGCCTCCCTCTCCAGAGGGTTAATAGGGTATTAAAACACTAATACGTTTCGCATCGGAAGGTGCCATGATGCTAGGCTTACGCAAATTCCTTTTTCGTTTGGTAGTTTTAGTCGTCAAAATGTGGCTAGTGAAAGCGCTATTTTTACGAATTTTACCGGTGCCTGTTCTTCTAAACCTTTTAGCGGCCCCTCGGTTTGTTTTTATTTTTGGCATTATTCACTCCGCTGAGACTTCTTCATTATTAGGCACTGCTGCTTTAGTTCCTAATTCTTCTGATGGCAATTTTTTTTCATTGGCATCCGTGTTTTTTGTTACTGCTGGCTTAGGAGCTTGTAGCTGAGTCCCTTTTTTCGTTTTAACATTTTTAGGGGCTAAGATCATAACCAGGGTACGACCTTCTTGTTTAGCTGACTGTTCGATAATGGCAATATCTTCTGTTTTCTCCGCGACCCGCTCTAAAACCCTCTGACCAAACTCACGATGAATAATTTCTCGTCCCTTAAAGAAAATAACAACCTTTGCCTTATCCCCATTTTCTAAAAATCGTTGGACATGTTTTAATTTAAAATCGAAGTCATGCTGATCGGTATTGGGCCGAAATTTGACTTCCTTAACATGTACAACTTTTTGATTCTTTTTTGCTTCGTGTGCCTTTTTGCTTGCTTTATATTTATGTTTGCCATAATCCATTATACGGCAAACTGGCGGGTTAGCATTGGGCGCTACTTCGACAAGATCCAAGCTCCGATCTTCTGCCATGCTGATGGCTTCTTCGGTGGGAATGGTGCCGAGTGACTCTCCATCATCTCCGATGACCGACACTTCCTTGACTCGGATCATTCTATTAATGCGTTGTTTCTTGTTAATTTAAAACTTTCCTTTTAAAAAATTAATCAATCCCCTGTGTCAATGGTCCGATTTGTAACGGCGTCATTAACTTCATTTAAAAACGTTTTCAAATCAAGAGTTCGCGTTTCTTTAGACCGTCGCCTACGGACACTTAAAGTAGAAGTTTCCACTTCTTTATCCCCCAAAACAACCATATAAGGGATCTTCTGTAACTGGGCCTCGCGTATTTTGAACCCAATCTTCTCATTTCGCAAGTCTTTTTCTACCCGAATTCCTGATTCTTCAAGCTCTTCGGCTATTTTATCAGCATATTCGGCATGATTATCGGTAATCGGCAATAAGATGATCTGAACCGGAGCCAGCCATAACGGAAAAGCGCCTGCATAATGTTCAATTAGACAACCAAAAAAACGTTCCAAAGAACCCATTAGGGCACGGTGAAGCATGATAGGTTGGCGGCGTTGACCATCCTCCTCAATATAAGTGATATCAAACTTTTCAGGAAGATTAAAATCGACCTGCACTGTTGAAACCTGCCAATAACGATTCAAACTGTCCTTAATTTTAATGTCAATCTTGGGACCGTAAAAAACACCCTCGCCCGGGTCCACTTCAAATTCTAGATTCTTATTATTAAGCGCGGTTTCCAAAGCTTTCGTTGCAGACTCCCATCCACTATCCGAGCCAACATATTTTTCCGGACGTGTGCTTAAATAAATTTTGTATTCATGGAAACCGAACGACTGCAAAACAAAAACAATGAGATCGAGAACCTTGGTGATCTCTTCTTCAATCTGTGACGGACGACAGAAAAGATGTGCATCATCCTGAGTGAAGCCACGTACCCGTAACAAGCCGTGTAAAACTCCTGAGCGCTCGTAACGATAAACCGTTCCTAACTCTCCGAAACGAACGGGAAGGTCACGGTAACTTCTCAACTTGGTCTTATATATTTGAATATGGAAAGGGCAGTTCATCGGCTTCATGACATACTCCCTGCCTTCAACATCCATATTCGAAAACATGTTTTCCTTATAGAATTCCGTGTGGCCGCTGGTTTTCCACAAATCTATTTTTGCCGCATGCGGACTAATGACCATCTCGTATCCGTGACGGAGATGTTCTTTTTTCCAGAACTCTTCCATTAAATGACGAATGCGCGCACCCTTTGGGTGCCATAGAATAAGACCGGGTCCAATATCATCTGAAACCGAAAATAGGTCGAGCTCTTTACCCAGTTTGCGGTGATCGCGTTTTTTCGCCTCTTCTAATCTTTTGAGATAAAGACGTAATTCTTTTTCCGTATTCCAGGCGGTACCATAAATGCGTTGCAGCACCGGGTTTCTTTCGTCACCGCGCCAATATGCAGACGAAGTATGCAGCAACTTGAAAGCCTTAATTTTCTTGGTCGACTCGACATGCGGTCCACCACAGAGGTCACCCCAGTCTCCCTGCGAGTAAATCGTAACTGGTTCGTTGGGGTCGATCGATTCAATGATCTCGACCTTGAATATCTCACCCATGTCACTGAATTTTTTTTTCGCCTCTTCACGAGAGATTTCACTACGCACGATGGGGATATCCGCAGCTGCAAGTTCCTTCATTCGTTTTTCAATCTTTACAAGATCTTCAGGAACAAAAGCGTCCTTGCGAGAAAAGTCATAGAAGAAGCCATCTTCAATTACTGGGCCGATGGTGACCTGCGTGCCAGGAAAAAGTTCTTGAACGGCTTGCGCCATCAAATGTGCACAACTGTGACGAATGGTTTCAAGTTCGGTAGGATTTTTGTTAGGAATCATTTAAGTAAATATTTAAATTTGCCATCCCCGTAAGAAGCTG
>CAZMBO010000086.1:0-6313 GCA_964564655.1 uncultured Nitrospina sp.
AAGTTTTCTTGTTGCCTTTCTCAAAACTAAACGTTACTCCCTTTTAATAGATACTATTTTTCAGATATTTTGTTAAAGTTACTGAATGGATAGGCGAATTGAGGGATTTCATCAAGATGAAGAAAGTTTCTGGGTAGCAGAACTAGAATGCGGGCATAACCAGCATGTCCGGCATAACCCTCCAATGATTCTCCGTCCCTGGGTGAATCATGAAAACAGCAGAAAAGAAAGACTAGGAACATATCTGCCCTGCAAAGCTTGTGACTTGGAATCTCTAGAGCTCGGGAAAAAACGTTGAATGTAGTTATAGGCTTAAGTTGGACAACTATTAGAGAAATATCCAGAATGAATTTTGACGAATTAAAATATAAAACTCTTCATAGCGTAGCATATGCGGTAGCCACTGAAAGTTTGGTTAATTATCTAGCTTAAAAATGAAAAAAACTATTATTTCAATTTCAATTATTTGTTTGCTGAATTTGAGTTGTACCCTTAAAAAAAATTCGGTTGTTATTAATCCGTCGCAAGATTCAGGAACAGCAGTAAATTGTTCTTACCCTTTTACCCCCTCAAACAATCTTGTTCTTTTGATATTCTACAAAGATGCGATGCGTTATCTTACTCATAGTGATGATATATGCCGACACTCATTCGCCAAGAAATTGAAGGAGGAAGTACAATCATCTTTTTTTCTTTCTCAAGGATGCATCACGGCGACAGTTGATGACATTAATGACGCTCTTTATCACCCTGCAGAGTTGCGAAAAAGATTAAATTATTAAAAATATTACCAAAAGTGGTGTATTAATTGATTACTGTTTGACTTTAGCGTTCCACCTGAATAAATTAATGCCTCGTATTGAAATTCAAAAAAGAGAAGTGTGAAAAATTAAGGACAGGATCTAAATGGCAGCCTGGGATAGAACTAAAGTAGTTAACTCAAAATTCAAACTTGAAGGCGCTGAACTCAAAAGTTTGGATCTTTCAGGATTAGACTTAAGCAAGGCAAATCTTATTTCTGCTAACCTGGTTGGCGCAAATTTAAGAGAAGTCTCTTTAGTGGGAGCTAATTTGTTTTCAGCGAAAGCGATGCGTACGGATTTTTCTGGAGCTAATCTTTCTGGGGTAAATCTTCTTAAAGCAAATTTGACTCGAGCCAATCTCAAAGAATCGAATCTCAATGATGCTGACTTAACGGGTGCTAATCTTGCTGAAACCAATTTGGAAAATGCCGATTTGATTCGGGCTAAACTTGTAGAAGCCAATCTCTTAGGTGCAAACCTTATTGGAACTGATTTTAGTAAAGCGAAGCTCACAGGTAGGTATCAGCGGGAGGGTTATTTTAGCCGAGGGGCCAATCTTTCCAAGGGAAAGCTTGTGGGAGCAAATATGCAGGGTGCAGATATTTCTGGGGCTGAAATGATGGAAACGGATTGTACAGATGTTAATTTTACGAATGCAAATTTGAGTGAAGCAAATTTTAAGCATGCCCTTTTGAAATCTGTCTGCTTTGCAAATGCAAAAATGGGAGATGTAGATTTCAGAGGCGCGCGATTTATTGACTGTGATTTTTCGGGGGCCGAACTTATTGAAGCCAAGTTCAACGGGGTAGATTTGAGTTCAGCCAAAAATATTTCTGCAGAAGAACTTCAGTTAGCCTTCCTTGATAGTGAGACAAAGGTTCCTGATTATATTAAGGTTCATTGGAAATCTGAAGACACCTATGAATGTGAGCTTGTTTAACAACCTCAGGTTTTTGGGAAATTATTTTATTCAGTTTTAGGAAGATAAGTATGAGCAAATCAGCTAAAGCAAAATATTGTATCGGTCAATTAATACAGCATAAACTTTTTGATTATCGCGGTATTATTCTTGGCGTTGATTTGGAGTTTAAATCTACAGATGAGTGGTATGAAGCGGTGGCAAAGAGCAGACCCCCGAAAAACGAGCCCTGGTACCATGTTTTGGTCCATCAAAAGGGACATCAAACCTATGTTGCAGAACAGAATTTGCAGCCAGACCCTGCTATCCATAATTAGGTGGAATTATGATTAAGATTGTAAGGGAGTTCAAGATATGGCGTGCACAATTTTGTTATTCTCCGAAGGGCAAAAAAGCCATGGATAAAATGAAAAGTCTCCGCCAGGGTAGAAATGAATTCCCCTATGGAAATCTGGAAAGTTCAGTGCTTCAAGCCTGTTTTCAAGCCTTTAAATATGAGCCTGAAAAGCATTCTATGGATTCCCGCCGAAGAATAGCAGGGATGCAGTTCTCAGTTTCCGGCATTAGCAAAAATGGAAAACGAAAACCCAGCCATGCGGCGCGAAACAGTTTGATTTTGTATCTCACCACCTTTTTTAGGTTTTATACTTCAGATGAATCTACCTACGAATTTGTGGGTAAAAAAGTGCCTTCTTTTGGTGAAGATCAACCCGATGTCGTTGCGGACTTTGTGAATGCTGTATTTAAAAACGAAAGTTTTGATGGTGGCTCTATAAAAAGGCTCACTCGGCGATTGAGTAATGAGGGGATTCGTCTTGCCCATTGGAAGTATCTCCAGTAGTTTTATCAGCCATGAAATTGGATAAATTTTATCGCGTCATTCGATTTTTTGGTATCGGCATGATTTTTCTTTCCTTTAGTTGGGCGGTATTTAAAAGCTCTATTCCTTCAGAAAGACGACCTTCATTTGCTAAAGCTGTTGGCCTATATACGGAAGGCAAGTTCCAGGAATCACTTGAATATTATGATATCGCAGTATCTGAATACCCAGAATTTGTCCACGCTAAAAGAGGGAGGGCGAGAAGTCTCATGCAGTTGGGTAGAGACCAACAAGCTCTTGAAGCTTTTGATGAAGTCTTAATGCTAGATCCAGATTCGGCAGTATCGTTTGCCAATCGAGCCATCTTGGAAGACCGAATGGGTCTTTATGCAAAAGCGATAGAGGATTATGAAAGAGCCATAAAAATGGATCCTAAACTAGGGGAGGGGCTGGATTGGTTTACCCGATTTTTACAAAATAGAAAAGATAAATCAAAAACACTGCCTGAGCGTGTTGAAACACTGAAAGCTTTAATGAAGAAAGAAAATTCAGGAAGGCCACGGCCTTGAAGAAATTCTAAATTTAGGGAAAAGTGATTTTTTTAATTTAAGGGTTTTGACATATTTGTTCCACGCCAAATGGCTAGATCCAGTCTTCTATATCGAACTGAGCTCTACATTCTGGGCTTTGCATATCCATAAATAAATCTGCTTCGTCAAAGTTGAGATTAAAGTCTACGATGGTTTCACACTGCAAACCAGCGTTTTCAATTTTATTGCGGTATTCCATCATTTCCGCATCATTTCCAAATTCTAAAACAACAGTAAAACCTGTTGAAGCTCCAAACTTTATTAATTTTCTTTCGGTATTCATTATTTATCCAAGGAAAAACTTCTTTTACAAATTTAAATTGTGCAGACCCAATCATACTCTTTATAATTGCCAGGAAACATTAAATAGTTCGCTAGGAGAAAAAAGTGATAAACGCTCAAATTAAAATGGGAGATGCTATCAAGTGAACTTGTTTCGCGCATTTTCTTTGATAGATTCTTCTAGGCTTTTATCGGGGCAGAACCCGGATAATTATGTGAAAGTGGATTGGGTCTGCTATTTGAGAGATGAGCCCTTGCTCCCTTTTGATAAGATAATTGAGAAATATTATGATTTGCCTGAAACCGGCAAAGCCACATTATGGGTTGAACGGCGCGCAAATTATCTTTTGTCACAACCTGAAGTGGACGAGCTAAAGGAATATCTTGAAAAACAATACTCTTTTTCCATCGAGGTAGAGCAGGTTGCTTTACCTGTTTCAGTGGAAAAACTGGTGGAGTTTAATGAGGAGGATATCACGGGAACAATTATTTTGCGAGACCGCGATGAACCGTTTCCGCTAAGTATTAACATCATTGGTATGGTGACCAGTTATCGAGATCTTGTAAATGTTCGTACCGTTGAAGAATTGTTGGGGGAAATTGACCGAAGAAACGAAATGTGATTTATATTAATAACGTTTGTTTTCTACAGCGTGACATTTAAATTCGTTTTCCGATTTCCATTCAACTTTAAGATAACTTGGTAAGAGAGTGTTTTTATCAATGAGAGCAGATTCGATCTGGTCTTTTGTTAACCCAGTGGTATATCTAAGATTAGCTCCTTTTAAATCGGCTCCCTTTAAATTGGAGTTTTTTAACACGCCTCTGCTTAAGTTTGCTACTTGTAGGCCTGCTCCTTCAAAGTCGACCCCTTCCATTTTTGCTCCTGAAAGATCAGCGCCCTCGAGTTTAGCACCACAAAATATCGATTTTTGCATTTGTGCTTGGGCTGCTTTGGCATTTTGCAAATTTGCTCCACTAAAATTAGAGTTCTTCATCCAAGCTTTAAACATGGAGCATTGGCGGAAATTCGACTTAGTAAGATCAGCATTACTTAAATTTGCCCATCTCAAGTCTGCTAAACGTGCATACAGCCCACGCATGTTAGCTCCATTTAAATTAGCTTTATTCAGGTCGGCACTGTTTAGATTGGCTTCTTCCAGGTTGGCTTTGGTAAGATTTGCTTTGTGAAGTTCTGCATCCCCCAGAAAAATTTTTTTCATGTTTGCACCACTTAGATCTGCGCCCCCCAGAAGTGCACCTTTCAGTTCAGCACCGGCAAGATCCGCTCCTTTAAGGTTCGCATTTTGGAGGTATTTTTTGGAGGCTTCCAGTTTCTCTTTAAGAGGTAGTGAATCTTCAACCATTACATTTTTTGAGTTGGTAAAAGCGAAATATAAGGGCTAATGTAAATATGCCGGCTGCAGTAAGTGCTATTGAGAATCCTGGTACTATCAATGCAAGGGATACGGGAATAGATTCTAAAAACCACAAAAACAGTTTTTGCACCCCAATCCATGACTCCGGGTTCGTCAACCAGTGGTGAATGGAGGTGTTTTCAAATATAAAGTTAAAAACAGTTAGCATGGGGTATTCATTCCATACACCACTTTGTAACCATATAAAAACCTGATAGGTTAATAAGCCCATTCCCGCGACAAGAATAATGCCACCAAATGCTCCAATAGATAACATGGTGCCAGCGAAAAAGAAATCTACGGCGGAGAGCTTAGAAGTTGCGGATCGAATTTCTTTCCAGACTTGTAACAGACCTTTTTGCAGTAGGGTTTTAAATGTTTGAACGAGCTCAATAGTGAAATATTGTACTGCCTCCATAAACTGAAATAAACCATCCATCCATTTTTCGTGATTGAATCGAGGGCCCTGAAAATTTTCTGTGTTCATGTCCGCCTCCTGACTCTTTCTCCACTTGATGATGGATCAAATGAGAAGAAATGAGAAATTTATGACTTCGATTTATTTTATCGTGCTTTCAACGATTAATCAAACTAACGTAGGTTCTTGTTTGGTAGCGATATTAGAGATAAGCTAATTTATTTGCTTTAGTGGCCATATATGTGATTTTAATATCGAGTAACACTCTCATATCAAAAAAGAATTAGATAGAAAACCTTGTTATGCTAAAAATTTTAATTATAGGGACAGGATCAGTAGGACTAGGATTAGCTAGTTTTCTTCTCCAGTCGGGTTGCAAGGTAAGCTTTATAGGCAGAGAACCAACGGTTAATGCCCTTGCAGCAAATGGACTGGATAGAGTTGGAATTTTTGATGATTTTCATTTCCCACCCGAATCGTTTGCTGTATTTTCGACTCTTAAGGCTGTTCCTTTAGAACAATTTGATTTCGCTCTGGTCTGTGTGAAATCTTTTGACACCGAAATTGTCGGCCAACAAATTAAAAATTCTAATTTTAAAAAGTTAAGTTCAACAAAATTTGTCTTGTGTCAAAATGGTTGGGGCAATGCAGAAAAATTTTCTAAGTTTGTGCCTCAAGAAAATATTTTTAGTGCCAGAATAATCACAGGTTTTATTTGTCCGGAAAGAAACAAGGTTGATGTAACTGTTCATGCTCAACCCCTTCATTTGGGTTCTCTTTATGGGGGAGATCTGGATGGACTTATGCCACTGGCACAGGCTTTTGGGGAGGGAGGAATACCCTCGTTTGTCACACCCGATATTTCAAAAGATCTATGGGCAAAAATGCTATACAACTGTCCTCTCAATGCCCTGGGGGCATTATTAGAGGTTCCTTATGGTCTACTCGGTAAAAACGAAAATACTAGAAAAATAATGGAAATAATAGTCAACGAAGTTTTTTCAGTTATGCATGCGATGGGATATAGAACGCATTGGGAGAATTCAAAAAACTATCTGGAGGA
>CAZMBO010000087.1:0-6141 GCA_964564655.1 uncultured Nitrospina sp.
AAAAAATCCAATCTATTATCGGTTTAGTATTTTCGCGCTTTCGCTGTTAGTTATTTAAGAAACAATTTTGAATTCATTAATACTACCTGATTTTAAATCCACCACATATAAAATAAAGCTAATCCTATTCTCACCTCAAAGAAGCCACAATTATGACTCAAATGAACATAGAAGAACTTAAGTCTAAAACTATATCCGAGCTCACAAATATTGCCAAAGATCTAAAAATTCAGGGCCATAGCGGTCTTAGAAAGCAAGACCTGATTTTTAGAATACTGGAGGCCAAGACCGAAAAAGATGGTTTAATGTTCGGTCAGGGGGTATTGGAGATTCTCCCTGACGGATTCGGTTTCCTAAGAGCCCCTACCTATAACTATCTGCCGGGTCCAGATGACATATATGTTTCTCCCTCGCAAATCCGAAAATTTGATATGCGCACGGGCGATACCATTTCCGGTCAGATTCGACCTCCTAAAGACAGCGAGCGCTATTTTGCCTTGTTAAAGGTAGAGGCCATCAACTTTGAGAATCCGGACAAAACTAAGGATAAAATATTATTTGACAATCTGACTCCTCTCTACCCTGAGGAACGGCTTCGTTTGGAAACTCCGGGTGGGAAAGATTACAGCGCTCGCGTAATGGACTTGATGACCCCTATTGGTAAGGGACAACGTGGGCTGATCGTAGCCCCGCCTCGTACCGGGAAAACCATGTTATTGCAGTCGATGGCAAATAGCATCAGTACTAATTTTCCGGAAGTTGCTCTGATCGTGCTTTTGATTGACGAAAGACCTGAAGAGGTAACAGATATGGAACGCTCAGTCCGTGGAGAAGTCATAAGCTCAACTTTTGATGAACCGGCCCAGCGACATGTGCAGGTGGCAGAGATGGTCATTGAAAAGGCCAAGAGGTTGGTGGAACACAAGCGAGATGTTGTTGTCTTGCTCGATAGCATTACTCGCCTGGCTCGGGCGTACAACGCAATTGTTCCGCCCAGCGGAAAAGTGTTGTCAGGCGGTGTTGACTCTAATGCCTTACAACGTCCAAAAAGATTCTTCGGCGCTGCTAGGAACTTGGAAGAAGGTGGAAGTCTTACCATCATAGCTACTGCTTTGGTTGATACAGGAAGCCGCATGGATGACGTTATTTTCGAAGAATTTAAAGGTACGGGTAATATGGAAATCGTACTCGACCGCAAACTGGCTGATAAGAGAACCTTTCCCTCTATTGATATCAACCGATCTGGTACTCGCAAAGAGGAGCTTCTTTTGCCCGAAGCAGACCTTCAGCGCGTGTGGCTTTTAAGAAAAGTTTTGCTCCCTATGGGTATCCATGATACGATGGATCTTCTACTACAAAAGATTAAAGAATCAAAAACAAACGCCGAATTTTTAGCGACTATGAACTCGTGACGGTGAAACAATGAAACAGGGTATTCATCCAGAATATTTCGAAACGAATGTCCGCTGCGCTTGTGGGGCTGAAGTGGAAACACGGACCACCATGAAAGATTTGCATTTGGAAATTTGCTCGCAATGCCACCCTTTCTTCACAGGCAAACAAAAACTTCTAGATACAGCAGGTCGCATTGAGAAGTTTAAACGTAAGTACTCCAAAGTAAAACCTCAGGATTCAACAATTCCCCAGTAGCTCCCCTTCTTTTCTTTCCCTGCTTTTCCTGCTTAAAACAGAAACTCTAAAGGTAATTCCCATGTTCGATAAGTTGAAAATGGTTGAAAAACGTTACAACGATCTAAATGATTTGCTCAGTGATCCAAAAATCATTGCTCAGCAATCCGAGTTCCAGAGATATGCTAAAGAACAATCCGATTTGACGCCAATTGTAAACAGGTTTCAGGATTTACAAAATTATGTCAAGCAATTGGAGGAGAATAAAAAAATTCTGGAAGAAGAAAAGGATTCGGAATTGCTTAAGATGGCAGAAGAAGACCTAATTCAGGTAGAAACACAAAAACAAAAAGCCGAGGAAGATTTAAAAATTCTTCTCTTACCCAAAGACCCACGTGATGAACGTAATGTGATCGTTGAAATTCGTGCTGGAACGGGAGGAGAGGAGGCAGCCCTTTTTTCAAACGACCTATTCCGAATGTATTCTCGTTATGCAGAAGAAAAAAAGTGGCAGGTAGAAATATTAAGCTCCAATTTAACGGGAAAGGGTGGTTTTAAAGAAGTAATTTTTAATATTTCTGGAAAAGGGGTATACAGTAGGTTGAAATATGAAGGCGGAACCCATCGCGTACAAAGAGTTCCCGATACAGAAAGCCAAGGACGCATTCATACTTCTGCGGTCACTGTAGCAATTCTTCCCGAAGTGGAAGACGTTGATATTAAGGTCAATCCCGCAGATATAAAAATTGATGTGTACCGCGCATCTGGCCCCGGCGGGCAAAGTGTCAATACCACTGATTCGGCGGTGCGACTCACCTATGTGCCAACGGGAATGATCGTCACATGTCAGGATGAAAAGTCACAACATAAAAACCGTGAAAAGGCTATGAAAGTTTTAAGGGCTCGGTTGTATGATGAAGAACAGAAAAAAATGCATGATGAGCAGGCAAGTGAAAGAAAACAACAAGTCGGATCGGGGGACCGCAGTGAACGTATTCGAACATATAATTTTCCGCAAGAAAGGGTCACGGACCATCGTATCGGACTTACCGTACACAAGTTGACTGCCATTATGGAAGGGGCTCTTGACGAAGTCATCGATGCTTTAAGTCTGTATTTCCAATCCGAAGCACTTAAAGCCAACATCTAAAAAAGGATGGATACAAATATAAACTCATTTCTAAATTGGTCCCAAGACCAATTAGCCCAAGCAGGTATTTTCTCACCTCGATTGGACTCAGAAATTATTCTTGGTCACACTTTAAAGCTTTCACGAATCGACCTTCGGATCCAGTCCAAAAGGGTTCTAAATGAATCTGAAAAAAAACTTGGAAAAATAAATATCGAACGCCGACGGAAGCGAGAACCTGTTTCTCAAATTGTTGGACATCAAGAATTTTGGTCACTCGATTTTATAGTAGATGGAAATGTTCTGACACCCAGACCTGAAACGGAAATACTGATCGAAACAGCTTTGAATTGCCTATCACCTTTTTCTTCTAAAATTCTGGATTTGGGAACGGGTTCGGGAATCATCCCTACAATAATGGCTAAAGAAGTTCCCGGTTGTCAGTTTACAGCCTTGGAAATTGACCCTAAGACTTTGAGTATTGCTAAAGAAAATGCAGCGCGTCATGGTGTGGCGGATAGAATCAAATTTGTTTGTGCGGATATGAGAAAAGAAGATTGGTCAGGAATTTATTCTATGATTGTATCGAACCCACCCTATATACCATCGACAGATATCCATAAATTAATGCCAGAGGTTCATAATTATGAGCCAATAAAAGCCTTGGACGGAGGGCTTAAGGGTCTGGATTTTTACCAAGATATTATTCCTATGGCTAGGGATCGACTTGAGGATAATGGGTATTTAATTTTAGAAATCGGTCATTCTCAAGCGAGTGAAGTGATAACTATATTGGATAATTTATCGTGTTACAAAAATGTGGAAGTGATTCAGGATTATTCGGGTTATGACCGTGTGATTAAAGCACAAAAGGGAAGCCCTAATGGATAAGATCGCTATTGAAGGCGGCACGCAGTTGAAGGGGACGGTGAGAATGAGCGGTGCTAAGAATGCAGTGTTGCCCATTCTTGCTGCCACTTTATTAACTCGAGGGCGAAATATTATTCAAGGGGTTCCAAAAGTCCGCGATGTGGCTACGATGATCAAACTATTGGAAGATTTAGGTGTAGAAGTAGAAAGTTACCACAACGAAAAAATTATTTTGGATACCTCCAGAGCAGATAACCCGGAAGCGCCGTATGACCTGGTTTCTACTATGCGAGCCTCTTGTCTGGTACTCGGTCCTTTATTGGCAAGACTAGGAAAAGCACGCGTCTCATTGCCTGGGGGTTGTGCTATTGGAGAGCGACCCATCGATCTACATGTTAAAGGGCTGGAAGCGATGGGGGCAAAAATCACATTGGAGCATGGTTATGTTCACGGCAAGGCCGATTGTCTTAAGGGGATACAATTTTACTTTGATACGGTTTCGGTGACGGGCACTGCAAATTTGATAATGGCAGCGGTTTTAGCGGAGGGGGAAACACTTCTAGAAAACGCAGCAAAAGAACCAGAAGTGGTTTTTCTTGCCGATATATTGAATCTGGCAGGAGCAAAAATCTCAGGTCATGGAACAGATATTATTACTATCCAAGGAACGACTTCCCTCAAACCTATCGAATGCACGATTTTTCCTGATCGCATTGAGACAGGTACATTTATGATTGCAGCAGCAATAACACAAGGAGATGTAACGATTGAAAATTGTATTCCAAAGCATGTGGAACCCATTGTTTTGAAGCTCCAAGAGGCTCAAGTTGAAGTTGAAATCAGTGAAAACAAAATCAGAGTAAAAGGTAAAGGCCCTATCAGTTCTGTTAATGCCAAAACCCATCCTTACCCTGGTTTTCCTACCGATATCCAGGCGCAGTTTATGGCTTTGATGACTTTAGCGCAAGGACAGAGTATTATCGCGGAGACTGTTTTTGAAAACCGGTTCATGCATGTTTCGGAATTAAAAAGAATGGGTGCCGATATTTCTTTGGATGGTCATACAGCAATCATAAATGGTGTGAAGAGTCTTTCAGGGGCACCTTTGATGGCTACCGATTTGCGTGCAAGTGCTTCTTTAGTTTTAGCGGCCTTGGCAGCTAAAGGTCTATCCATAATTTCGCGAGTTTATCATATCGATCGTGGTTATGTGGACATTGAAAAAAAGTTATCGAAACTAGGCGCACAGATACGCCGAATAAAATAAATTTTTCTGCGACTCGATTATGCTGGTATTTATACGCACTTATTTTACTGAGAAATCAAATATATCTAGTTATACGCCCCATTAGAGAGCGCTGGTAAAGGGTAAATTAATGGATGAATCCCAACCCCTATACGATCAGGATATTCACAGCATCATTTTGTGGATGCCAAATTGGATTGGCGATGTGGTATTGACTCTTCCATCTGTGCAATCTTTGCGCCGAGCTTATCCAAAGGCTCGTATAACTGCCGTAGTAAAATCTCCCTCCGATGAACTACTTCTAGGTCACCCCGCAATCACCACAGTATTGTCCTTGCCGTCCGGTTCAGGGTCTGGATTCTGGAAGAATGTAGAGTTTGCGCGCAGACTGAAAAAATATCGATATGATGTGGGTATTGTTTTTCCGAATTCATTTAGCTCGGCGTTTTTATTAAGCTTAACAGCAGCAAAATACAGACTGGGATATAATACTGATGGAAGAGCTATTTTTCTGACCCACCCGATACTTACCACGGCCGATCTTAAAAAAAGCCAATACCGCGTTGATTATTATTTTAAAATTTTTTCCCCATTAAGAATAGATAATCCAGATGCTTTCTTTAGCCCTGTTACCCAACAGGAAGGAGATTTATCGGTTCGGCAAGCACTATTGAATATGGGATTGGAGGACGATGAAGAGTTTATCACCCTTCATCCAGGAACATCAAAGGTAGAAAGAAGCTGGCATGTAGAACGTTTTGGTGTTTTATGTCAAAAAATACTTAAAGCAGACGAGAAAAAATTGGTTTTACTTGGAACAAAATCTGAAGAAAATATTCTGAATAGGATTCAGGGTTATTGTCCTCCAGGCAAGGTCATAGTTACACCTCCAATGAATTTAAGGGTGTTGGCAGGAGTTCTGAAAAAAAGCCGAATTTTTATTGGGAATGATAGTGGAATGATGCATCTTGCTGCGATGGTGGGCACACCCATTGTAGGAATATTTGGCCCTGGCAACTCCAAAACTACAGGTCCTTATATGGATGCTAAGTATTATGAGATTTTGACCAAGAACTATTCTTGCTCACCTTGCCGACAACATTTTTTTAAGGAATGCAAACCATCTCCACACAATAAGCCTTATTGTCTGGAAGATATAACTGTGAAAAATGTGCACGATGCGTTGCATCGTCTTTTGAAAAGAGTTTAGAGCTTAAAAATTTTTTTAAGTTTGATGACTGTTGATCTATTCAGGAAATAAAGAATC
>CAZMBO010000088.1:0-6111 GCA_964564655.1 uncultured Nitrospina sp.
AAGTGGAAAAGTTTCGATACCCTGTATGACACGGGCCATAAATACTATGGATTGCAAGATCTCTTCCTAGGTATTGGTGGTGGCGGCGGAAAAGGAACACAGGGATTGGGTCTTCAAGACTTAGCTGTAAAAGTAAAAATGAATCCGGTTGCAGGTTGGACCTTGAAGATAGATCACCATACTTTCTATACCGCTGAGAGTATTAACGCATCTCCAATCGTAACTGATGCTCCATCTCTTTCCTCTTCAGGATCCAATGACAGCATGTTTCTTGGGAACGAAATTGACGTAACGGCTGTTCATAAGATGAATGCTAATACTAAGGTTATGATTGGTTATTCAAACTTTGATCCATCACTAACCTTTAGACGTCTCAGAAGCGCCTCTACTGGGGACGCTGCTGATGCGAACTGGGCTTACGTTCAGTTTGACGTGAAGTTCTAAGTTTAGTTTTTTCAAAAACCCTCCGGCCTTCGTAGGTCGGGGGGTTTTTTTTTGTCCATTTCCTCTGTGAATGCTGGTGAGCAGAGTCAGAATTATGATATCCTTGCAATGTTTTTTCTGTCCCCCAAAAATGCCAAATCCAAATTATGAGTTATAAATTACTGCCCCTGTTGTTCTTTATTTTTCCTGGCCTCGTTGGGGCGGCAGAATCAGAAATTTTTAAGCTGAACGGTAAACCCGTACCCGCCGTAGTAGCAAAGGTCAACGGAGTCTCATTAAGCTCCACTCAATTGGAAACAGAGTTCATCGCATTTCGTATGCGTACCCAACATCAGGGTAAAAAAATTTCTGCCTCCGAAGAGACTTTGGTCGCCCGCGAATTGCTCAAAGCAGAAATCATGAAGGAGCTAATCGCACAAAAAGCCCGATCACTCAACATTAAAATTACTGCCGATAAAATCGACTTGGAAATACAAGGTATCGAGGATAAGTTCCCCAGTCACACGGCGTTTGTAACTGCTCTGGCTTTTCAACGTATGAATATGAAAGCCCTTAAGGAAAAAATTGAAAGAACCCTATTAGAAGACGCGTTAATTCGCCTTGAAATTGCCCCCAATGTAAAACTAAGCGATGATTCTGTGAAGGACTTCTATAATAAGAATCGAGGGAAATTCGCTAAACCTGTTTTATACAGGATAAGACATATTCTAATTGCCACCATTTCAGCCCCAAAAAATTTAGAAGACGATTTAAACCGCAAGAAGGGTTTACGGATGGCACGCATGATTAATAGCGAAGCTAAATTGAAAGCCGAAGAGGTTTTTCGCAAGATAAAATCTGGGGGTGACTTTATTCAGCTTGCTAAAGAATTCTCAGAAGATGAAGCTTCTAAACAAGATGGCGGCATGCTGGGTGATTTGCATTCGGACACTACGCTCCCTGAAATCGCAGCCGTGATGGTGAAATTAAATGAAGGAGAAACAAGCAATATCTTTCAAAGCCCATTCGGCTATCACATCTTAAAGCTAGATGAAATTATCCCAAGCACGCTCATTCCTTTCGAAGAAGCACAAAGCGATATCTTAAATATATTGATGAAGAGAGAAACACAAAGCCTTTTCAAAAAATATTTAATTGATCTCGAGAATAGTGCCAAAATAGAAATTTTTATATAGCAATGCTGTCAATAGGCTAAGGCTTTTATAGAATCGATTCCCTTAGATCTGTTGACATTAATTTCGATTTTAAAAGGGAATAAAAATTTCTGTGGTGATTTTATCAACTCCCATAACTTCCTCCTTCTTTATATAAATGACTACATTAATTACTGGAGCCACAGGGTTTTTGGGTTCAGCCATCGCACGAGAACTGCTCCGTGATGGACGCAAAATTAAACTGCTGGCTCGGGGTAATGCTGACCTAAGAAATATTGAAGGCCTTGAAGCAGAAGTAGTGAAGGGAGATCTCCGTGATCGGGAATCACTAAAATCTGCTATGACAGGTTGCTCTAGGCTCTACCATGTTGCCGCCTATTACAGTTTATGGGATCAGGATAAAAAACTCATCTATGATATTAATGTCCAGGGAACTCGCAATATTCTAGAAACAGCACTAGAATTGGGTCTAGAACGTGTTGTTTATACTAGTACGGTTGGGTGCATCGGCCTATCTGAAGACCGCACACCTACGAATGAAGATCAGCCAATGGATCCGGCCACTCTGAGTAACGATTATAAAATTTCTAAGTTTCAGGCGGAAAAAATTGCCCTGGAAATGCACGATAGAGGACTTCCTGTTGTTATTGTAAACCCTAGCACTCCAATAGGCCCACGCGATATCAAGCCAACCCCAACTGGAAAAATTGTCCTCGATTTTTTAAAAGGTAAAATGCCTGCGTACTTGGATACGGGGTTAAACCTGATCGATGTAGCAGACTGCGCACGTGGACATATTCTTGCTGATGAAAAAGGCAGGCCAGGTGAACGATATATTCTTGGAAATAAAAATATGTCATTAAAAGAGATACTCCAGGCCTTGGAAAAGATTACTGGGATCAAGGCTCCATCCATCAGGATGCCTTATTGGGTAGCATATGCAGCCGGTCTGGCCTGTGAAGCCATGTCCAACCTGGTCACTCAAAAACCACCGGCCGTCCCCCTTGCTGGAGTAAAAATGGCAAAATATTTTATGTACTTTGACTCTTCCAAGGCCATTCGTGAGCTGGGTTTACCGCAAAATCCGGTGGAAGACGCGTTGAGCCAATCCGTCCATTGGTTTCAGGAAAAGCACCGCTGACATATGGAAACCCTTTCCTTGCTTTGGGGTACGGTATTACTTCGTCCTTATGTTTTTCTATTCCTTGCTGTCTACCTGGCGGTAGCTATTTTAAATATGGGCGTGCTACGTTCCTTGTTTTTCACTGTTCTTGCCTATGGCATCGCATTTCTTTGTGAATATTCTTCAACCCGGAATGGCTTTCCTTTCGGATTTTACACTTATATCGATACGACGCGGGACCAGGAATTGTGGATCAGCAATGTCCCCTTTATGGATTCCCTCTCCTTCTCCTTCCTGATTTATGTGAGCTATACGTTAAGCTTGCTTTTATGGGCACCGCTTATTAAAAAAGGCTGGGACATACGGTTGGGGGAGATCGGTCCTATCAAGCACTCCTTTAAAGTGATCGCGTCAGCATCCATTCTATGTATGCTGATGGACGTTATAATTGATCCGATCGCATTTCTCGGTGACCAGTGGTTTCTTGGAAAAATCTATTTTTACCGAGAACCTGGAGAGTATTTTCACATTCCGCTGACAAATTTTGCTGGCTGGTTTTTTGTCGCGGCTGCCACACTCACTTGCTTCGCCGCCTTCAACTCATTGCTGAACCATAAGATACCACTAAAGACTAAGCAAATAGCGGGTCAGGCACTTTTAGGGCCTGGCTTGTATTTTGGGGTATTGATCTTCAACTTGGGGGTTACTTTTTATATTGGCGAATTTCTACTGGGAGTTTGGGGAACTCTTATTACTGCCGGGATTTTAAGCTTGGTGGGATTTAAGATGCGAAAATAAAAACTACTAACTACATGGTCTTTGAACCAATATATATTCCATAGACAATGGCTGCGAAAACGATTCCCATTAAAAGGTTGTCGATGGCTACCGCTTTCCAATCGGGGATACGACCCCAACTGGCCCAGGGAATAATAACGATAAACAAGGAGAGAAAACCCAGTACCAACAAACAGGCCAGAATAAATATCAGTTTTTTTTCATCCATAAGGACACAGAATTTTAATGCATTCTAGTGTTCATATAAAAACCATATACAAACAGGACTATAGCAACCATTACGATCCCACTGTCCACCAAAGTATCCTTCCAATTGGGTAACAGATAATTAGTAAACCAGGGAATCGCAACAAAAAGTACCGCTATAAAACCGACTCCTAAAAGGCTTAAAATGGTAATGATTAAAACCTTATCGTTCATAATTGAATTCCTTTAACGTTTTACCTTTATAAACTTCCCAGAATCATTGTAGCAATTAAACCCAAGTTAAGGCATGGAAAGAATCGAACAATTATATAAGGCTTAAGGCATTCATGGGGAGAATTTTTAACATTAATCTCCTTAAAAAATGAAGGAAAAAGGATCTAATTGTTTGTAGTGAGGGTACTTGTCCTCAAGGTCCCCTGAAAAGCAGCCTCTGCTTCCTTATAAAAGCGTTCGCGATGAGGTATATGCTTTCTGGAGAAATGAAAAACATGCAGTTTCTTTACACAAGCTTCTCGGGCCAGAGACCCAGCCTGATGAGAAGTAAGGTGAAACCTTTCCTGCCCCCTAGCTTCTTCATCGGCTAAAAAAGGAGACTCACAGAAAAATATATCAGCAGATTTGATCAATTCAATTATTCTTTTCTTGTTCGGCTCATTATAAACCGTATCCACAACATATCCGATTTTCTGTCCAGGAGAAACATCCACAAGGCCTTCTTTCAACTGACCCAAAGAAGTTTGCTTCATCACAGACTTCCCATATCGTTTAAAGGGAACGTCAATGGAGTAAACATCTGGCTCCCCCTTTAACACAGATTGTTTTAATTCATTCAACCAGGCACCCTCAACAACCTGCATCTCCTCTAACCGGTCTTTATTAATGTTTACATGAAGTTTTTCCTCAAGACAAAACCCTAAACAAGGGACTCGGTGCTCCAGTATCACTGCCCGCACCTTAATTGAAGGATCTTCAAGAATGATTCCATCTTGCAACTCAACCTCTTTTTTATTAGTCAGCTTGAACTTGTCAATTGCCCTGAAGCTAGCTTTAATCAGCTTTCCTTCTCTTACCTCAACCACTTCAATCGTCAGTGACTCCTCATAACGATCTACCAGGTTCCAAGTAAATCCAGCCAGCTTACCTTCTACATTTTTTATGAAGTTTTCGGGGCCGTAAAAAGTCAAAGTTTTTTCCCTACCGAAAAAAGTTCTGAGTAAACGGTCAAAACCAATGAAATGATCGATATGTGTATGACTGACAAAAACATGCGAAACCTTCAAAAGTTCTGCATTGCTCAACGGAGAAATATCCCCCAAATCAAATAAGAGAGACCGCTTTTGAAACAAAAACTGAACTAACAGTCCGGGGTCGCCAAAAGGATCATTAACTAAAGATGCGCAGAGAGTCGATTTCATTACACGGCATCCCCTGATTTGGAACTATTAAAACGTAGGGACGCCTGAACAAAAATGTCCAGGTCGCCATCTAAGACCGCATCCACGTTACCCACTTCTACATTGGTTCTTAGGTCTTTTACCAACCGATAAGGATGAAGAACATAGGAGCGGATCTGACTGCCCCACTCAATTTTCTTTTTTTGCTTTTCCATTTCTTTTTTTTCCTCATCCTGCTTTTCTTGCTCTAATTCATACAATCGTGACTTCAGAACTTTGATGGCCGAAGCTTTATTTTTATGCTGCGATCTTTCATTTTGACATTGAACCACGATCCCTGAAGGCACATGAGTCAGGCGGACGGCCGAATCGGTGGTATTGACACCCTGTCCTCCCGGACCCGAAGCACGGTAGACATCAACTTTTAAGTCTTCCTCTCTAATCTCCACTTCGATATCCTCAGCAGCCTCAGGATAAACAAAAACAGAAGCAAAGGAAGTGTGCCTTCTTTTATTGGAGTCGAACGGTGAAATTCTTACTAGACGATGCACCCCCATCTCCGCCTTTAAATATCCAAAAACATAGTCACCGGACAATAAAACTGTGGCGCTTTTTATGCCCGCCTCCTCGCCATACTGAGTATCAAGTACTTCTGCTTTAAAACCATTCCGGTCGCTCCATCGCAAGTACATGCGAAGCAACATGTCTGCCCAATCCTGGGACTCCGTTCCTCCGGCACCCGAATTGATTGCCACAAAAGCGTTGCTGAAATCATTTTTTTCAGAAAGGAGCGCTTTAAATTCTGCCTCCGTAACTTGATCATCTAGATCCGCTAGGGAGGATTTAATTTCTGTCAGAAGAGACGGGTCATTCTCTTCTTCTGACAATTCCAACATGGCACTAATATCTTCACTGGCATTGTGAAGGTTTTTCCATATATCAACCTGACGTTGAAATGTGGATCTGTTTTGCAGTAATTTTTGCGCTTCCT
>CAZMBO010000089.1:0-3985 GCA_964564655.1 uncultured Nitrospina sp.
GGAGCACCACCATGGTTACGCGCAAACGGCACACGCTTACCAAAATGCGGGGTCATATGTGGCCACGCCAACTTACCGTGCTGATCGAACTGCAACGGATGACGTTTGCCTGGACGTGGAGAAATATATTTTGCTATCTTTGTGGTCGATTCACGTTCAGACAATGCTTGGTTGCCTTTCCAAGAATAATCCCATACGGAACCATCATAGGAAAGGATCTGCCCTTTTTCATCATCCGTGTGACCTGGCTGCCCTTGCGGCGGAAGCATGTACTTGACCCAGTCTTTGACATTTACAACTGGCGTTTCTTTAGACCAATCGCTTTTTCCTTTATCAACAATATGGAATTTTTTACCAAACCAGTCCATGGTCTTGCCAACTAATTTATCTGAAGTGGTTCCTGTTGGAATGCGACCTTTTCGATCTGGTAGTTCTTGCAGTGGTCGCATGACGTCGGTGCTTTCAAAAGGATAGTTACCGGTTTGAAGTGTGTTATATACACGCCAGTAACCCCACATGCCAGCAACATAGTGATGCGCTACATGACAATGGAAAAGGAAATCACCTGCCAAACGCTGACAAAGTCCAGAACCGCATTCGGTCTCAAGGTCAAGTGCTTCAGATGGGCCAATAACTTCAACGTCAACACGGTCTGTCGTAGTCCTAACAACCGGATACTTAACCGGGCCATCATAAGCTGCCGTGGTCAAGTTTAAAAGTTGAGGTTCTCGTTGTGGAGAACGAGTCCAACGAATGGAACCCCCATGCGGATGATGGGAGTGGAAAACTTCACCACCGCCATGAATCAAACGAAATTTTGCTGGATCACCCAAGTAAGAGCGGGGAACCGTGGTGGGGACATCAGCAAAAGTATAGGAACTATAAGACAACGACTCGTCTTCATAGTGAAACTTCTTTTCCTGTTGTGCCAGGTTGTTAATGCCAAACGGTTCAGAACGAAAATTCATCGCACGCGCCGAAGGACGGTAAGCATCCGTAAGCGGATCACGTTGCGGAATCATTTCTCCATGACGGTTCAGGGGCCGAAATGATTCATCACCGATTTCATGGTAGAACAAAGTAAATTCACGGAAATCTTTTGCTTCGTCGTTGACGATCATAGCCATCCAGCCGCTTTCCAACGGACCACCGGTCCATGGATCGAGATAACGAGAACCTCTTGGCTCTACGATGAAGGCTCCTATCAAACCAAGCGCAGAAGGATCACGACCCGCATGATTTTGAATCGTATGACTCCCTTCCTGTTCGTCAACAGGAATATACCATTCAAATTCCTGCGTTTCGCCAGAAGGAACAATCGAGCCAGGGGTGGCTGCCGTGTTCGGTTTCCCAGAAGAACTAATGATCATCGCGGAGCCACTGATTTGAAAACCAGCATTTTCATCTTCCAAACGATTGGTGAATTTTACGCGAATACAATCACCTTGATTACCACGTATAGCTATCGGCTGAATGGCATCCCCCTGCAAACCGGTAGAAACCATGCCAGGATCAAGCTCGCTTTTATCTTCACGGGCCTTAGCATTGGCTTTTTCTTCAGCACGAACTCTACTAATGTCCTTATCCAGAACATACATGTAGCCCGGATAGTAATCACCCCACTGGTTTAAGGTAACTTCCACATTGATAGCCGATACCTCATACTTCTTTGTGGGAACATTGCTAGGACAATGTGCGCCTTTATATGGTTTTGCCGCAGCCTCTGTCGGTCCCAGGAGATAGCTTTGACCTAATTGATGGGCCGACCAAGAATCGTGAAACATACCACCCGATGAAGCTGGGCTGGCGTGTTCTTTTAACTTGGACTTTAGCTGATCCATGACCCTCATCATGGTGTTATCCAGCTTTTCCTGACTGCCTTCCAACCCGCTCATTAAATCTTCATGGTTTAGCTGGTTTTCCAGCTTATCCAACCATGCAGGTTTATCTACCGCCTTGTTGCCGGTATTGTGTCCTCCATGCGAATGGTCTGTAGAAACTGCATGTACCGGCGTGGTCATAACCAGCATAAGGGCCAGAATCAATAATACCTTTCCACCTGCACAATCTGCTAAATTTTTAATCCTATTCCACATTAGAGAACCCTCCTGATATGTATATTAAGAATAAAGTTTTTCATATCCTTGGCAAATTCCATCAAAGTTAGGGAGAGCGGGCCAAAAATCAAAATCTAGCCAGCTATCGCCTATGAATTTATAGATACAAAAATAAAAAAATTATTCTCAAATACTGGGGGTTCCTGGAAAATAATTTGGACTTGAAAGCAAAGCCATTACAAATCCTTTATAGAGCAACTTATTTTGGGAAGAAAAAAGGAGAGGCGGGGATATTTAAATCAAAAAGATAAGGGTTTGAAGGTCATAATTAAAATAAGCGATCTTTAATCAGGTATGAAGTCATTCGCTTCAGACCTTAGGGAGTCAGAACGTAAAAGCTCTTTTTTAAGATAAACTTTTGCACGTGCAATGCGGGACATTACTGTACCTATCGGAATATTCAAACAATTCGATATTTCTTTATATGACAATCCATCAAAAAAGAATTTAGTCAGTGGTAGGCGAAGTTTTTCCTCGAGCGTGTTTAAAGCATCGCATATGCTACTTTTGAGTTCAGATCTTAAAAACTCTGCTTCGATATTATGCTCGCCGCTTAATTTATCGCAAATTGAATCAAACTCAATTTCCGCATGTTTTTTTGTTTTTTCGATTTCTCTTAAAAACAGGTTTCTCAATATGGAAAACATCCAAGATTTGGTTTTCTCAGGATCTTTGAGCTGATCAAAATGTTTTATCGCTGCGTATAGAGTCTCCTGGACCAAGTCTTGTGCATTTTCAGGGTTGCCGCACATTCGGATTGCAGACTTATAAAGAATGGGGACATAAGGTGCAAGATGTTTTTCAAAGCAATCCTTTTCATCGTTCTTGCGAAGGCTGTTTTTAAAGTGATTCAAAAAGTCCATTACAACCCATTACATAGGAGTTATTCATATCAAATACTGGTTAAGAACGGTTTCCTAACTTAACAATCAACAATATAAAAACTGATAACCGGGGAGGATAATAACCATCACGCGGAATAATAACCAAAAATAAGTATCATTTAAAGTGAATATATGTAAAATGTGTAAAATTTTAAAGAATCGATTAAATTTGCAAAGGGCAAGTATTACGTATTTTATTAATAAAATTAATAAATGGCAGATCACAAGATGATAACTACGTCTGAATTGCTTGAACTATCAATTAAAATTGAACGCGAGGGACAGAGGTTTTACAACGAACTCGCAGGCTACGTTAAAGATCCGATAGTAAAAGAATTCTTGATTCATATGGCCAAAGAAGAAGCCACCCATGAAAGTCAATTCAAAAAGCTCATTGAGGAAATAGATAATTCGGAATGGGGAGGTGATGAAAATTTAAAAAAATTGGTAGCAGAAAAGTTTCAAACTGATATCTTCCCAAAAATTGATGAAGTTCTAGATAGATTACCGAAATTTGAAGACCTTGAAAGGGCTTTCGACTTCGCAATTGAATCCGAAAAGGTATCTGCAGAGTTTTACCGTATCCTGGGGAACGCCTGCAAAGATATTGAGTTAAAAACAAAATTGTTGCAATTGGAAAAAGCCGAGTTGGACCACTGTGATAAGGTTGAATACCTTAAAAAGCGTGTGCAAGCAAAAACTAGTTAGTTGTCTAAAGTTGAAACGATCACTTAACACCCTCATATTTCCTTAAATTGCTCTTAATTCTTTTTCACGTTTGCAAAAACCTCCCAATCTAAGACTGAAAAATTATTAACTCTCAGCATTCCTAATCAAAAATTAATTTCAAGCAACGCTTTGCTTCACCAAGTAACATCCCCCCCTAAAAAAAACCATTAAGCAGAATAAATAAAATTTATTTTTCTCCGCATTCGGGAATATTTTTATACAGAAAAGGCTCTTGTTAGAAGCAAGGGTGTCGAT
>CAZMBO010000089.1:4085-5754 GCA_964564655.1 uncultured Nitrospina sp.
CTTGCTTTGGAAGACCCACCCGGTTTCTACCTCCTAAATACCATCGTCTTACGGGTGGGTCTTCTTTATCGAAACTTTATATCGCCAAAACCTTAAAGAAAAGAGGAAGAACGATGAAGTTAAAATTCGTGGCACAAGTTAGCCTGATATTTTTGTTTTTCTTTCTTACCAACTCAGCTACGGCATTCGATCTTGATCTCAAGGGTTCTATGGGAGAGGGGAAGTTTAAGCGGTATGTTCCTCCTTTAGCCCAACCTTATTTCAACGAAACCCCATATATAACGACTGAAGCTCGCGTGGTTCACCTTTATAATGAAATTCCGAAAGGTTTTCCAACAGGCGGAGGACATATTAATATATTTGCAGCCCAAGTACGATTGGCATTGACCGAACGATTGGGTTTTATTGCAACAAAAGACGGCTACTCAATTGTACACTTTGACCATACTCTCCCGGATACTGACGGTTTTCAAAACATCTCTTTTGGATTTAAATATGCTTTGTTTGCAAGACCCGAGAGGGAAGAAATAATTACCCTTGGTATTAGATATGAACCTCCAACGGGTAGCTTATCTACACAAGCTATTAACATGCAGGGAAAGGGAGATGGTTTGCTAGATTATTTTTTAACGGGAGCAAGGGCATATAATAATTGGGGATTTCAAGGTAGTCTGGGTATTCAACAAGCATTGGACAAAGATTACAACAGTTCTTTTTTCCACTGGCATGGGCATATAGACTATGAATTGTTTAAAAACTTCTTTCCGCTAATTGAACTGAATGGTATCACAGCCGTTGATGATGGGAACCGAACAGAAATAGCAGACTTTGAAGGAAATGATGCGGTAAACTTTGGGAGCACATCATCTAGCCATGTGGTATCGGGAACAGCAGGGTTTCGATACAGACTTACCAACCATGTAATATTGGGAATAGGTTATGAAACAGCTTTGACCCAACAAAAAGACCTACTTGAATATAGAACAAACTTGGATCTTGCGATTCATTTTTAATGCGCCTGAGCAGCTTGTTTTTATTAATTCAACACTACCTTATAAATAAAAGGTTTCAGAGAAAAAATATTTAATTAATACATTGTGCAAAGGCAACACCGGGGCAGATACTTTCCAGTCCATCAGCTTAACCCACGTTATCTAATAAAAAGGAATATGTTTTGGATCATTACCCAAAATTATTTATTAAGACCTCACTCGTTTATTTGATAATCGGCGTCTTGATTGGAGTAGGAATGAGTGCTAACCCGATTATTGGAATTCGATTTAGTTTTGTGCATATACACACAAATTTATTGGGTTTTATGGTAATGATGATTGCAGGTGTTTCCTATCATGTACTCCCCCGTTTTGCATCTCGTGAATTGCCATGGCCAACAGGAGTCAAATTTCATTTCTACTTTCAGAATGTGGGTTTGCTAGGAATGATAGGTACTTATTTAGCGGGTTATAGAGAAACGAGTTTGTTTCTTTTGTTTGCAGGGATCAGTGCGGTTTCACTGATGATTATGGCTTATAATTTGTTTTTCATTTTACTTCCTCCATTGAATAAAGATAAAGGAGGAAACGGTAAACATCCACGCCCTAATTGCCAAGAAGACTGTTGTCCTTAAGCGAAATAGGTTTTTAGGAGTTCTATCAAGAGAACAACTTAT
>CAZMBO010000090.1:0-5737 GCA_964564655.1 uncultured Nitrospina sp.
CTTGAAAACCGTTGAACGAAAGTTCCGTGGGTTCGAATCCTACTCCCTCCGCCATTGCTTGCAGAGAGGTAATATGCAAGGCCCGAGTGAAAAGCGTAAATTTGACTATATAAAGGAGAGGTGGCCGAGCTGGCTTAAGGCGCACGCCTGCTAAGTGTGTGTAGGCTTAACCCCTACCGAGGGTTCGAATCCCTCCCTCTCCGCCACCCTCTACGAGAGACGAAATTAGGTTTATAGAGCTTAAAATAACGTTTACTAAATAAGAGAAACTGTTTTGAATGCTTTGAATATTATAAAAACTTTATTCGCGTTGGCGGTTGGATTGCTAGCAAGCTGTAGTGGTGGTAGCGATACACAGATGCCACAGGCTAAAAGGATCAGCGAGGTTGATATTCCTCAATATGAAGGATCTCGATCAAAACCCATTCAAACTACGATTGAAAAAAAACCTGGAACAAAAGAGGTTCACCCAGACGTAAAAGAGGGAGTTAACATTAATCGAGGAATTGTTATTCCTAAGGCAGTCGAAGGCCAGTGGAAAGCCATAAAAATAATGGTCCGCAATAAACTTGATGAATCAAGAAACTCGATGAAAACAGTTTCTTTGGGAGGTAGTTTTGAATTAGAAGGGTCTTCGATTAAGGTAGTGGTCGGTCCTTTTATGCCGAACTTTGTTATGACACAAACAAATTACACCTCAAAGGGCAATGAATTGACGAATCCGGCGGTTCGATTGGTAGTAGAAGAGAATGGAAAAACCCTGTACGAAGGGTGGGCATTTGCTAAATACCCGACGATGTACGCTTTTGAACACGATGAATTTGCTTTTCAGTTAATGGATTATATCCCTGCCGATGTTTCTTGATATAATATAAAAATACAAAGTAGGCGCCCATGGCTCAGCTGGATAGAGCGACGGTTTGCGGTACCGTAGGTCGGAGGTTCGAGTCCTCCTGGGCGCGCTCTTTTTTTCACACAATCCATTTTCATCAAAAACTAAGAATACACCTAAGGGAGAGGTGGCCGAGCGGTTTAAGGCGCACGCTTGGAAAGCGTGTGTAGGTTTACCCCTACCGAGGGTTCGAATCCCTCCCTCTCCGCCATTAGAAAAGATAACTGCTAGTTACTACTAGAAGCCTGGTTTGCAACCGCAGCAGCAGCTTTTTTTGCAGCTTCGGGATCACCTAAATAATAGTGTTTAGTGGCTTTTAAATTTTCATCAAGCTCGTACACCAGGGGAATTCCTGTAGGAATATTTAATTCGACAATTTCTTCATCACTCACCTGATCTAGATGTTTAACCAGAGCACGTAAACTGTTCCCATGCGCGCAAATCAAAACATTTTTACCAGCCTTAATTGAAGGAACAATTTCTTTCAACCAGTAAGGTATGAAACGGTCTACTGTCTGTTTCAAGGCCTCGGTTTTAGGTAGAAGATTAATGGGGACCTCGGAATACTTCGGATCTTTTGCAGGAAGTCGTTCGTCATCGTCATTTAGGGAGGGAGGGGGGGTTGCATAACTGCGACGCCAGATTTTTACCTGTTCTACACTATGCTTTTCTGCAGTCTCTGCTTTATCTAAACCTTGTAAAGCGCCGTAATGCCTTTCATTGAGTTGCCAAGTGCGAATGACAGGAATCCACATCAAGTCCATTTTTTCAAGAACAATCCATAAAGTTCTAATCGCACGCTTTAAAACAGACGTATAGGCGAGATCAAAAGTAAAACCTTCTTTTAGCAAAAGATCTCCTGCAGTATTGGCTTCATTTCTTCCCTGGTCAGTTAAGTCAACATCGGTCCAACCCGTAAACCGGTTTTCCAAATTCCATTGACTTTGTCCATGCCTTAATAAAACCAATCTATACATAATTTATCCTTTCTCCTATAGGATAACTTAAAAATCTGATTAAAAGTGTAATCATTTTACTCATGTTTAAGGAATTAGAAAGAATATTTTCAGCATATAGGTTCTTCTCGCTTTCCTTTACCTCCACACAAAAAAAATAGTAAAATATTAAAAACTAAACAAATGGAGAAATACTTTGTTTCTCGAGATAGAATCTAATCCAAACGTTGAACGAAGTTTTGATATGGTATATAGGGATATCAGTCCTACCCGTGAGTTGTATTGCATCAAATACAATATAAACGGAGAGGAACAACCTGTCCAAATAACTGGTTGGAATGCAGAAACGAACTCCCCTTGCTCTGCTTATGCCTGCAAAGTTGAAGAATCGGGAGATGGGATTGCCTTACTTATTTTTGGGGGGACGGGAGGTGTCCGTATGAAACTACTTGAAGATGAGGGTCAATGGGATACTCAATCCAACCAACAATGGGGGGACACTCACCTAGTTTATCCTGCTAATAGTTTTGTAGTTTACAAAGATGAAATTTAGTCTCCAACTACTTTTCTGATGTCTTCTTCACTTAAGGAGTTTCCAGCAGGAACGCAGTGAATAAGGTATTCGCGGTTACCTTTCTGGCCTTGTATTGGGGACTCGGTTAAGTGGCATAAAACCCAACATTGTTCAGATATGAAACTGTTTAATCGCAATAGGACATTAGTCCTTTTTCGCGGATCCTTAATGATACCTTTATTTTCAACTTCGTCTTTTCCAACTTCGAACTGAGGTTTGACTAAGGCAACCAATTCATTTTGCTGCCTTAAAATTTTAAATAGAGACGGAAGAATTAGTTTTAAAGAAATAAACGAAACATCAACCACTACCAGTTGCGGGTCATCGCACAAATCTTCACGCTTTAAATTTCTAGCATTTATACGATCCATGCAAATAACACGAGGATCATTTCTTAATTTCCAATCCAGTTGCCCATACCCAACATCGACTGCATAAATTTTTTTGACGCCTCTTTGCAAAAGACAATCGGTAAAACCTCCGGTTGACGCACCGATATCAAGGGCGATTTTGCCTTCTACATTAATTTTAAATTGCTCTAAAGCGTGTTGAAGTTTAATACCGCCACGACTGGCAAAAGGATGATCCTCGCCCAACAAATCAATCTGTACGTTTTGATCGAAAAGTTTACCCGGCTTATCTGCAATTTCGTTTTTTACTCTTACTTTTCCTGCAAGAATAATAGCCTGAGCTTTTTCTCTTGTCGTTACGAGTTTTTTTTTACCAATAATTGATCGAGACGCAATTTATTTTTATTATTGGTCATTTTCGTCTTCCACTGGAAAAAGTTCCGTTACTAGCTCGCCTTTTTGATCTTTTGTCAGTTTTTCAATTTTAGCCTCAGCCTCGTTCAGTTTTTTGGAACAAACACGAGACATTTTTATTCCTTCTTCAAAAACCTCTAGGGATTTATCGATATCCATTTCACCTTTTTCAAGATCATCGACAATTTTTTCGAGCCTTTGAATAGCTTTTTCAAATTTAATTTCACCCATAATCGGCCTCTTTAAAACCAAGTTTATATTGCAAAAACCATTTTTAAAATTATAAAACTTGCACAAATCAAGTTTTTAGAATCTTTTTTAAAGGACTGCACTATTTTATTATTCCCTTATTATTTTTTTTACCGTGCAATCAAGGGATCCCCTTGAAAGTCTTATCTGAATCGAGTCTCCGGGATTTATCCCTTCCGTATCTTTTAAAGATAAATTATCTTTAGAGCTAATGCTATACCCTCTATCTAAAATGGAAAGCGGATTGAAGGCATTCAAGTTTTTTAATAGACCCTCAAGATGCTCCTTATGAAGAAGTATTTGGGATTGAATAATTTGGAACATTCTTTTTTCCAGCATTCCTACGTTTTCTTTCAAATAGGGAATATTTTTTTCTGGGGAAGCCTGGAATAAACGGTGTATTTTATCCTTTAATTTCTGTTGCTGGATCATCAGGCCTTGTTCGAGTCCTCGAAGCAAGCGCGAATGAAGCTCATCAACTCGTTGGATTTGAAGGTTGAAAATTTCTTTGGGTTGATAAAAAAATCTCCTGTCCATCAACATTTTCAACAAGTCATAATAATATCGAAGCTTCTGCTTCATTGAGTTAATCAGTGTTTCATTCAGTGTTTTAATATTTTGAATGGTGTCGTAAAGAAGAGGAACTGTTAATTCTGCTGCTGCAGATGGGGTCGGTGCTCGTAGGTCTGCCACAAAATCTGAAATGGTAAAATCTATCTCGTGTCCCACAGCAGAAACAACAGGAATACGCGAGGCTGCAATAGCTCTTGCTACCAACTCTTCGTTAAAAGCCCATAAATCTTCCAAGGAACCACCCCCTCGCCCAACTATAATCACTTCGATGTCTTTTCTTTTATTCAATTCTTTTATACCAGTTGCGATTTCCTCTGCCGCTCCTTCCCCTTGAACTTTTGCGGGACAAAGTAGAACGGAAACTTTTGGGTTTCTTCTTCTTATTATATTTAGGATATCTCTTACCGCTGCTCCTGTGGAAGAAGTAACTAAACCGATTTTCCAAGGAAATTCGGGAAGGGACTTTTTTTTCTCTTCATCAAATAGCCCTTCTTTCTCCAACTTAGTCTTTAGTTGTTCAAAGGCTTTTTGTAAGGCGCCCAGTCCCCTTGGCTCCATACTTTCTGTATCGATCTGGTAATTCCCGCGAGCACCATAAATAGTGATTCTTCCAAACAGTAAAACCTTATCTCCGTCTTCTGGTTGAAATTTTATCCCTGATCGGTGCCCTTTCCATAATACACAACGGATTAGCGATTTTTCGTCCTTAAGGTCAAAATAACTATGGCCTGATACCGCGGTTTTAAAGTTTGAAATTTCTCCCTCAACCCAGACGGAATCGAAAGCAGCCTCCATTATAGCCTTGATATCGCGAGTCAATTCGCTGACTTGATATACTTGTGGTCCGCCTTCGTGGCTCACAGGTTTTGCTTTATCCAAAAAGTTTTCAGAGTTTTTAGCTAAACCTGACTGTTTTTTTGTTTGGGTTTGTCGGTTTTCTATCATTATGTTTTGAGAACTTACTTTTCTAATTTATATCAATAGATTCTTTAAAGGCCTTTAAAGTATTTTCCATAAGGAGGGCAATAGTCATCGGCCCAACGCCACCGGGGACTGGAGTAATATAAGAAGCCTTCTTTGAAACAGGTTCAAAATTGATATCACCGGTTAATTTACCATCAACACGATTTATCCCTACATCAATTACTATTGTCCCTTTACTCACCATATTTTCTGTGACAAAGTTTGCCCGGCCTATAGCTGCAACCAGAATATCTGCACTGCGTGTAATTTCTTCTAAATTTTTGGTGCGTGAATGACAAATTGTGATGGTTGCGTTTCGTTGCAGTAATAGCATTGAAACCGGTTTCCCGACTATATTGCTTCTTCCTAGAATAACCGCATGTTTTCCTGAAATGTCAATTTCATAGTAGTCCAGTAATTTAATAATTCCTGTTGGAGTGCAAGGCGTCAGCAAAGCGTTTCCTACCACAAGCTTACCCACGTTTACAGGGTGAAAACCATCTACATCCTTATTTGGATCAATTGCCTGAAGAATTTTTTCAGAATCAATTTGGTTTGGTAAAGGCAACTGAACCAATATGCCATGTATGTCATTATTGGAATTTAATTCCCTTATTAATTGCAACAATTTAGCTTCGGATGTATCAGCAGCTAATTTTTGCTCAAAGGAATTAAATCCTAATTCGCGACATATTTTATTTTTATTTCGAACATAGACGGCGGAGGCAGGATCATCCCCAACTAGTACCGTTGCCAAACCAGGAAC
>CAZMBO010000091.1:0-5660 GCA_964564655.1 uncultured Nitrospina sp.
CTTGTGTTGCAACCAGAGCTGTCCCCATTGCAGAAGCCATGGTGGCTATAACCTTAATCGATCATTTATATAGAACCAAATCCGCCCGACTTTAAGCCCCCTCCATCATGCAATTAATTGATATCGCTTCTTTCGTTATAGGATCTCTTAGGACTTAGTCTTGCCTATAAGAGTTGGTTTTGTTCAAAACAAACCCAACTCTACTTAATGACGATATAAGTTTCGATATAATTTTTTAGTTGATTTCAATTTTTCTAGGAGAAATTTTTAAGGATTTTATATTCGTTGTCAATGGCCATCCAGGAGTTGGAGTAACAATCAGTTTGGCATTTGTTATTCGGCGGATAAAAAGTATAGGAATATCAAGAGGGCCTAACTTTAGATATTCAAATGCAGGTTGGATTTTTTCTCCAGATGAAAATAATATGTTGATCTTCGTTTCTCCCTCTACAACTTGGCCTTGCGGCAAGGAGTATTTAGCATGAATAGTAAGGGAATTTCTTGAGCCACTAACATTTATACGCCCTTTTCCTTTCATTGCTACTGCAGCCGATTTTTCGAGATCGTCAAAATGAATGATTCCGCGAGGAGTGAGCCTTTCAAGATCAAAGAGTATGAATCGTCCATTCAACAGTAGGTCGTATATATTAATTTGAACATTCTCGAATAGTAACTCAAAATTTTTAATTAGTACTTTATTACTTACAACAGAATCAGCTTTTATTTTGATCGATTTATACCGTCCATAATATATGTCTTGTGGATTATTGGTGGGGGTTATAGAGACTGTCATATTGACACCATTTTTGACCCCGTAAATAGGATAACTGGCGAAAGCCAATTCTAAACGCTTTCCTACAAGCTCTAAATCTGTAACCCCAGGAAGTGAATTGGCGGGTTCCATGTCGAATTTGTATAGCAATCCCATGTTTCCATCTGGAAGAGGGTAACTGCGAAATAGTTTGAAAGTTTTGGTCAGCGCAGGATCTTTCGTCAGAAGGTTTATTGAATTGATGGCGTTTGAAGATTGTCCGCTAAAATCTCCAGACCGGGTGATAAAAAAATCGGTCATCTCCCCCACATTTCTTTTTACGCCCTTCATTACAATGGGCAAACCTCTAAAAGCCGCAAAATCCCTGAATGCGCCTCTTTGAAAGTAATCATAATTTGCCAGGGTTCGAACAATAAGTTGTTCCCCTTTTTCAGGCTTTGCCTCCTCAATAATGTCATCAAGCATCGCGTTGATTGGCCAAAGTTGGGTGATTGGCAAATTTCCTTGCCCCAAATATGGCAGAAAAGCTGGTTTGGGTATAAAGCCATTGTATAAAATTGTTACAAGTGTTGTGATTCCAGTGATGGAATAAAGAAAATTTCGCAGAGAAATATTTTTAACCTGAGCCAGGACTACTGCGGTGATCAATGCCATTGCAGGCAAACTCGGCATGGTGTATCTTGCGCCTTTATTGTTAACAAAAGTAAATACAATTATTGGAAGGATGGCCCAGGCAAACAGGATCCAATTGAATCGGTCTTTTTTGAAGATGTATAAAAAAAATGTGATAACAAAAATAGCCATCAAGGGATATCCCATCTGCCGGGAAATCACCTCAAGGTAGAATGCCCAAACACCTAGGTCCCAGACCATACTGCCTTTTAGTACAGAGCTTGGAAACGCAAATTTGGACACACCTATCAAAATATTAATCAGGTTGTGGGCATACCAGGGGAAACAAATTAAAACGGATATACATGAAAGCAAAATTAGATTTAGAGTCTTCTGGGCAGAAAGGGATGTTTTGGGGAAATGTTTGACGAGGGCCCAGATTAAAAGAAATTCCAGTGTTAATGGAATCCACCGTTGCGCACCGATAATAAGAATAAAGAAAGGGGCAATTAGCAACGCAGCAATCATGCCAATATAATAAGCGAATTGAATGAACCGATTTTTTAGATCAATTTTTTCACTCCACAATCCTGCCAGCACCGCTGGCAGAACATAAATGAAAAAAGTCCATTTGACCATCAGACCTACGGCAAAAATAAAGCTGAACCATAGGGAATACTTTTTATTCTCAAAATTTTCTGATTTTAGAAAAAGATAATAGGCAAGGGTTGTCATAGACGTCAACATGACGCCGATAAGATACTCTCGTGACATGCTAACAATAAACGGGTAGGAAGACGCTAGAAATGCCGCGATTAATCCTACATTTCTAGTATATAAAATCTTCCCAATCCCATAAATGGACAGTGCCATAACTACCATATAAAAAGAATTACCAATGACTCCGGTATCCAGAGTAAAACCGAAAATCAAAGATAGAGGGATTAATGATAGATGGTAAAAGGGTGGGTAAAAAGGTTCTACATTTAACATGTCCTGCCACCAGTCTTCTGAGCCGGAGCTTAAAGCTTCCCAATAATTAAATGTTCTGAAGAGGTGAAGCCCCTGATCCCAGGATGGGGGACGGATGTCGAGAAGCATCCATATAAAATTACCGCCAAAAATCCATATAATGATGGCCAGTAAGAAGAAGTGATGCGAGCCAAGTCGAGAATCTGTCGGATCAAATAATTTATTTTGGTATAGCTTGTTCGGGTCTGGCTCAGACACTGAATGGCTCCAGTGAAATAATTTTAAAGTGTTCTAAAGTTAGGATGGTTCGAATCTAAAAAGCAAAAATTAGATAAAGTATATAATATTTATTAGATTGGCTGCGTTTTTTATTGAGACAAACCTTTATGTTTTTAAGTTCGCGCCTGCCTATGCCAAGCCTTCCATTTTTTTCATCTATCAAGCCAACGAAGAAACATACTGCATGCCTGTGCAGGGTTGAGTCGGGGGATTATATCGCTCCTGCTTACCATGAGAAAAAGCACATAAAATCTTTAAGAAATAGGAATATAAGATTGCAAATGTGCCGCCGAATCCAAGATGAAGTTAAAAACAGATTTGACTAGGGAAACATCATAGATCAATATACTCACTCTATCGTTTTCTCTGACAAAGTTCTCATGCCTAAATCGTTTGACTCTTATTCTAAAAACTATAATGAACTGATCAATAATGCCATTCGCCAGACCGGTTACGATGTAGACAATCTTGTCTCTGCCAAGCTTTATAAATTACGAAGTCTTTTTCCATCCTTATCAGAAAAACCGTTTCGCTTATTGGACTTTGGCTGCGGAGTTGGAAACCTTTACGGGCAAGTTGCAGATTATCTCCCAACCGCTATTTACACAGGAGTAGATCCTTCAAAGGATTCGATTCTAAAAGCTCGTTCACGTTATCACCGTGATGCAGATTTTCACGAACACGATTCCAAGGATTGGGAAGCAAATGGATATGACCTTATATTTTCTGCCGGGGTATTCCACCATATCCCCCATGTCCAGCATACGACGCTTATCAATAAGCTTTCTTCACTTCTAAATAAGGGGGGAAGGCTGGTGGTCTGGGAACATAATCCACTCAATCCTATCACACAAAAAATCGTTAAAGATTGCCCTTTTGATGAAGATGCAGTACTCGTCCCTTCAAAAGATCTCGAAAGTCACTTTACCCAAGTTCCTTTATCAAACGTTCAGATTATCTACACGACTTTCTTTCCGAAATTTTTATCTGCACTAAATTTTATGGATCCTTATTTGGGTTGGCTACCTCTTGGCGGACAATATCTGGTAACGGGTCAAAAGAACTAAGGTTTTTTTGATTGAAAAAACAACAAACCCTCTTCAATTTTTCTCGGGTTATAAGGAATGATCGCTTGGGTTTTATCAATCGACTGATCCTTCCTACATAAAAGTCGGGGAATCTGATCGGAAAAGGCGATGCTTGATTTAAAAATTGACAGAACACTAATACCTACCCTGACAAACCAAATTGGTAAAAATATTTTTTTTATCTGCACCTTTTGAATCTGAGCAAGTCGATCTATCAGTTCATTCATAGTCATTCTTTCCGGTCCACATAAATTCAGGGTTTCTCTTTCAATCGAATCATTGCCCAGTATCTCCACCATTACCTGAACCAAATCATCCACACTTACCGGACTCAGGAAATACGATCCATCACCAATGACAGGAATTATTGGAAACTTTTCTATCCAGGCAACCAACTTACCAATGCCTTCTTCCATCTTCAAACCATAAACCTCTGAGGGTCTAAGGATCACCCAGTCAAGACCCGATTTCTGAATCAGTTCCTCACATCGTAGTTTACTCACCCCATAATCGCCACCTTCCTCCAAAGCCGCTGCCGAGCTGATAAAAATAAACCGCCTGACATTCTTTTCCTTGCAGGCAGTTATTAAGTTTTTTGTGCCCTCTTCATTGATTTCAAAATATGCTTTTCCGGAAAAAGAATGGGTCAAAGCGGCTAAATGAACCACAGTGTCGATCTCAGAACAAGCCTTACCCAAACTATCGATATCCTGCAGACCACCCTGAAAAATTTCACAATTTTCCTTACGCACCGATGACCGATGTTCAAGAAGCCGAATCGAAAACTGTTCCGTTTTCAATAATTCTGAAGTCAGGTTTTTACCCAGAGTACAGGATGCCCCCGTAATAAGAATTTTCATACGGTCACCAAACAGTTATTTTTTAGCAAGAAATTCTTTCACTCGGTACCAAAACAGGTTACCTAAAAATTCCAGAATAGAAAGAGGTTTTACAAAAGAAGGGCGCGAATCTATGCTGAAAAACACAGTGTTAATTTCTCCGATTTTGGCGTGTACTCGCCTGGCAAAAATCATAATTTCTGCATCAATGAACCATCCGTTAGATTCTAGGTGCACTTTTTCATAAAATTCGCGGGTCATAATTTTGGGTTTGGAGTTTATATCCCAGGCATTGATTCCTGGAAATAACAGTTTGAATAAAATATTGTAGCCAACAGAAACCAACCCCCTGTAAAAACCATCATCCCTTTTTGTTCGGCAGGTTTTAGCTAGGTCCAATCCATTTGTTTTCATCAACTGGTATACGCGGATCACATCGCTACTAGGCATTTGCCCATCCCCATCTATTACCGCAAGGGATTTTCCTGTAGCCGCCTGCAATCCGGATTTCATATCCCACCCCATCATGCCTTTTTTTATTTTAACCACTGCTTTTATTCGCGAATCCCTGGCGGCAATACCTCTCACCACCTCGGGAGTCTGGTCTCCAGCTCCACCATAGTAATTTCCCACCAGAACAATTTCCCACAACAAATTTTCCTTTTCTAGGGAATCGATAAGGGAATCAACAAAATTCGTTATCGTTGCTGCGCTACGATAGGCTAAAACAACTACAGATATTTCAGGAGTATCCATTATTTATACATTTTTTGGCTAACATCAGAGATTTTTAAAGCCGATAAATCTAAATAGGTGATGATATCATAGGGTCACATATTATCTAACCGCTTAATTCCTTTAAAGCACAGTTGAAAATAGAACTTGTGAATATATGAAAAATAAAGACTTATTTAGAGTTGGTTTTATTCAAAACCATCCTCAGTTTGGGAATATTCAGGACAACCTGAGTCGAATCGAAGACATGCTTAACGGGAAAAGGGCGGATTTATTTGTCTTACCGGAGCTTTTCTCGACCGGATACGGATTCAAAAAAATGGATGAAGCTCATCAGTATGCAGAGCCTGTCCCCGGTGGTGT
>CAZMBO010000092.1:0-5433 GCA_964564655.1 uncultured Nitrospina sp.
CCTGAGATATTTTTCCATCTAATATTAGCGTTAACGCGTCTTCTGCCTCACTTTCGGTGAGGTTTTTGCTCAATTTGGGCCCAGCAGCAATTTTTTGCAGATAACCTTTCATTCTATTTTCGGCCGAAACTTTATTCATTGACGCAAGAATCCTTTTTAAGTCTGCCCTAATTGGAGTATTATAAAACTATATTTTTAAATCTAATTTTTTCGAGAGTTAATGTCAGGTTCCTTTCAAACGGATCATACCATTTCCGAAAGTTCAGCACCTAATCAAGCTATTCGGGTACTTTTAGTTTACCCCAATACTCGGGAGGTGGCTCTTGCCAATCTTGGTTTTCAGCAGGTTTATTCCTTATTAAATTCCATTCAGGGTGTGGAGTGCGACCGCTATGCGTTACCCACCGATTGGACACCAGAAACAGAAATGCTCAAGCAGGATGATTTACGTTCTATGGATATGAATCGTCTTCCTGCTGATTTCGATATGATCGCATTTTCTATTTCTTTCGAGCCCGATTATCTAAACACAGTTATTGCATTGAAGTACTTCAATATCCCGTTGGACAAGACAGAGCGCGATTCATCATGCCCTATGATCGTTGCGGGAGGTTCGGCAATTTTTATTAATCCTGAACCGTTGGCAAATTGCATGGATGTGATGTTCATCGGTGAAGGCGAAGGTATGGTCAATGATTTTTTTGACACGCTTTATAAGTTTGAGGATAAAAATAAATTTTTAGAAAAAGCGGCGAGTCTCCCTGGAATTTATGTGCCGGAATTTTATGATTCGCAAATTGATTCCGGTTTTCAGGTAGGTGTTTCGACCTCTATTGATATTCCTTCGCGAGTGACTCGTCATTGGGTGGCAAAAGAGGAATCTCTTTGCACTCACTCTGTTGTACATGGAGAGAATTCTACGTTCAAGGATATGGCTTTGATGGAGGTCACTCGAGGTTGCATATGGGCTTGCCGATTCTGCACGGCGGGCTTCATTTATCGTCCGCCACGTCTTCCTGATTTGAATAAAACTTATGATTCCATGATGCAGACTCTTGGAGGTCAGGAAAAAACAACCCAAACTATAGGTTTGGTCGGGCCTTCGGTAACAGACCATCCTCAACTTCCTGCTTTAGCGAAAAGAATTACAGATGATGGTAAGACAATTTCGTTTTCTTCTTTACGAATGGAAACTCTTACCGATGAGCTTGTCGGCCTGATTTTAAAGAGCGGACAGAAAACCTTGACGGTTGCTGTTGATGGTCCATCAGAAAGAATGCGCGATGTGATAAATAAAGCGGCGACTGATGATTTTATTATAGAGAAATGCAGGTTTCTAACCCGCAAGGGCATACTACATTTAAAAATTTATTCCATCATCGGATTGCCTCACGAAACAGATGACGATATTGAACAATTTGTTCGCTTGATTGAACGAATTCAAAAAGTTTATGTTGATGAATGTCGTAATCATGGGCGCATTGGTCGAATCACGATTAGTTTGAGCCCGCTAGTTCCTAAGCCGGGAACACCGTTTCAATGGCACCCGATGGAAGAGGTGAAAAGTTTAAAGAAAAAATTTTCCCGGGTGCGAAAAGCATTGGGGAAACTCCCTCACCTGAAATTGAGTTTTGGTTCTCCTAATGAAGCTTATCTGCAGACTTATCTTTCCCGCGGTGATCGTAGCGTACATGAGTTTTTTAAAACTTTTCTGAGTAATGGTCACGACACTAAAAGCGCTTTGAATAAACATTCGGTGGATTCGTTTGTGTACCGACAATACGGTAAAGAAGACTACCTGCCCTGGGATATAGTCGATCATGGTTACCACAACGGATTTTTGTGGGATGATTATCAGCGTGGCCTTAATGCCGGGCGCACTCCCGTTTGTGATACCGCCACCTGTCATGTTTGCGGTATTTGCTAGTTACTAAGCGTAATAAACTTGGCGGAAAAATTGCACACCGTATATAAAGCGATTTCACTGGAGGAAATGGACCGGATCCTTACTTATTGCAAACAACACACTTTCAAAAACAAAGGTCCTTTTGAGATTTATTCTGGAACAGAAGATTTGCAAATAATGGTAATTGTAAATTCGGTTCAGGAGAATGAGCCCCTAGAAAAATTTAAACCAATCGGTGCTTTCTATTGTAATTACATGGGAGAAGGGATTATTTCGCTGGATCAGGAGGAAACTAATTACGATGCTGTGCCCTCTGCCCAAAAGCATGTGCAAGTCATCAAACAGGTGGTTGATATTCTTATTGAAAAAGCTTACCCCGGAGCTCAATTAGAATTTCCAATTTGACAATCGTCAGGAGAATTGCCTACTTCCATTGGTATCTCGCCGACCTTTTGTGGTCTAGCTTTATGGGAGCCGACCTATTTACCCCTTTTTTGGGTGGGAACCCCAAGGAATATACGGGCCTCACGCTGAGTAGGGGGGGGTTGACTTTGTTTGCTGATCTCTGATAAACCCTATCGGTTATGTATTTTCAGGATATCATTTTAAATCTTCAAAATTATTGGGCATCCCGCGGGTGTGCCATACATCAGCCCTATGATATCGAGGTAGGGGCCGGCACGTTTAATCCCTGTACTTTTTTTAGGGTGCTGGGTCCTGAGCCTTATAATGCTGCCTATGTGGAACCTTCTCGACGTCCTACTGATGGTAGATATGGAGAGAACCCGAACAGGCTTCAACATTATTACCAGTTCCAGACGATTCTGAAACCTTCCCCTCAAGATGTACAGGACCAATATTTACACAGTCTCACTGTTTTGGGAGTGGACCCTTTGAAGCATGATATTAGGTTTGTTGAAGATGATTGGGAATCACCTACTTTAGGCGCATGGGGACTGGGTTGGGAGGTCTGGCTGGATGGAATGGAGATCACCCAGTTTACTTATTTTCAACAGGTGGGCGGCATAGACTTAAAGCCAGTTACTGCGGAATTAACTTATGGGGTGGAACGCATAGCCATGTACTTACAAAATGTTGAAAACGTTTATGACTTGAAGTGGAATGAAAAACTTTTATATGGCGATGTCCACCTGGAAACGGAAAAACAGTTTTCCCGCTATAACTTTGAAGCCTCAAGCAAGGAAAGATTGTTCCAGTGGTTTGACATGTATGAATTGGAAGCGAAGGAATTACTGGAAAAGGGGTTGGTTCTTCCCGCTTACGATTACACGTTGAAATGTTCTCATGCTTTTAACTTACTGGACGCAAGGGGTGCCATTAGCGTTACTGAACGCACGGGTTTTATAGGGAGAGTTCGTAATCTTGCGCGTATAAGCGCTGAAATTTATTTGCAGCAAAGAGAAGAAATGCAATTTCCCTTATTAAAAAAGAAATATTAACTTTTTATCTATATGGCTGAATTTTTTATAGAAATAGGATCAGAAGAGATCCCTTCCGGGTATGTTGAACCCGCCTTAAGGTATATGAAGAAGGAGTTATCCTCTTTTTTTGCCAAAAACCGGATTGACGCAGAAGCCCCAAAAACTATGGGCACCCCGAGACGCTTGATCGTATCGATAAAAGGGGTGATGGAAATGCAGGAAGACTCTGTGGACGAGTTTCTCGGGCCAGGTGTTTCTATGGCATATGACGATCGCGGCCAACCCACAAAAGCCGCAATAGGTTTTGCTCGCGGTAAGGGTATCGATGTGGGAGATCTTATTCGCAAGCAAACTCCTAAAGGAGAAGTGATTTGCGCCAAGGTTAAAAATAAAGGCCGCTGTACTTCATCTTTGTTGAATGAGTATTTACCTCAGTTAATTAATGAAATTCCTTTCCAGAAAAAAATGCGCTGGGAAAACAAAGCTCGTCCCTTTGCCAGACCTTTGCATTGGGTCGCAGCATTATTTGATGGAAAGGCTTTGGAGTTTGAATTCGATGGGATTGTAAATGGTATGGTTTCACGAGGACATCGATTTTTAAATCCCGGAAAGTTTAAAATTAAAAGTCTTGAGTCTTATTTGGATGAATGTAAAAAACATTCTTTAATTGTTGACCCTGAGACAAGGAAAAAATCTATTCTAGAGCAGGTTCAGCAATTAGCCAAACAAGCGGGAGGCCATATTAAAGAAGATGAAGACTTAGTAAATCTTGTAAATTATCTGGTGGAATACCCCGTAGCGATTAAAGGAGATTTTGATTCTGGATTTTTAGAGTTACCGAAAGAGCTGCTAGTTATAACCATGAAATACCACCAGAAATATTTTCCTATCTGGGATAAGAAGGAGAAGCTTCTTCCTTGTTTTATTACCGTCAGCAATATGCCAGCTACTGATGAAAATAAAATTCAAAAAGGAAATGAGCGAGTGTTGCGTGCGCGATTGGAGGATGCCCGATTTTTTTACGATGAAGACCGCAAAAAAAACTTGGAAGATTTTGTTGAATCTTTAAAAGATGTGGTATTTCAGAAAAAGCTAGGAACCATTTACGAAAAAGTAGATCGTATCACGGCTTTGGCAGGAATTCTAACAAGTCAGATTTGTCCGAAAAAAGAAACGCAGGTAAGAAGAGCGGCGAGGTTGAGTAAGGCAGACCTTGTCAGCCAAATGGTTTTCGAGTTTCCAGAGTTGCAGGGCATTATGGGAGGATATTATGCAATGCACTCTGGAGAAGAAGCCGAAGTGGCGCAGGCCATCAAGGAACATTATCATCCAGCCTTTGCCGGTGATAGTTTACCTTCTGGGGAATTGGGGGCTATCATTGCGGTTGCAGACAAGCTAGATACTATTATTGGTTGTATAGGCGTAGGCCTAATTCCATCCGGCTCGGAAGATCCGTATGGTTTGAGGAGACATGCTCTGGGTATTTTGCAAATTGTGTTGGATCAAGGATGGCAGATTTCATTTCAAAATACCGTGGAGGCCAGCCTTGATCTAATTGAGAAAAAAGCAAAGCTCGGTAAAGATGAAATAAAAAAACATGTAGACGATTTATTTTCTCAGAGATATAAAACGTTGTTGATTGGAGAAGATTTCCCTTACGATGCAATCGATTGCGTTCTATCAACGGGAATGGATTCTATTGTTGATGTAAAAGCAAAAGTGGCAGCATTTTCCGATTTAAAAAAGCAGCCTTATTTTGAATCTATTGCCATTGCTTTCAGACGGGTTGCCAGAATTTTAGATAAAAAAGTTGACGGAGAAATAGATCCCGAACTGTTGAATGAACCTGCAGAAAAACAATTGTATGAAGCATTCTTAAAAGTTCGTAACCCAGTTTTAGGCCATCTTGAAAAGAAAGAATTTTCTAAAGCACTGGAGAAAATGGGAGAGATAAAGCCTTCGGTAGATAATTTCTTTGAAAACGTGATGGTGATGGTGGACGACCCTTCCCTTTGCACAAACAGACTGTGCTTGCTCCGAGATATATCCTGTTTATTTTCAGACCTTGCAGACTTTTCAAAAATT
>CAZMBO010000093.1:0-4589 GCA_964564655.1 uncultured Nitrospina sp.
TCTCAACGTGAAAGATCAGAACGTGGAAGGAAAAATTAGAATTTTTGTTTTTGCTGGGGTACTCCGCTTTTAGGGAAAGATTTGGTATGATAATCCCTGATAAGAAGATTTTTTAAGGTGAATTCTGATGCTCAAATTCATGGCTTGGTTTACAGCTTTTGTCACCATCGGGTTTATAGTATTGATGGTATTCGACTACGGTTAATGAAGTAGGTAGAGTTATTAAGCTAGACTCATGAAGGTCACGACCCCTTTAATCAAAGCGTTTGTTATTTTTCCCATGAATATTATGGGGGTGATCCCAGGCTTTCTTCTTTGGTCTTCGCGGGAGGGTGGAATTTTTGAAAAATATCCACTGAACTTTGACCTAATTCGATCTTTCCCTGGCGGACTTCTAATCGGTTTCGGTGCAAGCCTAATTTGGATTTCTGTTTCCCTGCTCTCAGAATACGGAGGTGGGGGGACACCCGCCCCGTATGATCCCCCAAAACTTTTTGTGGCGCGTGGCGTTTATACATATGTAAGAAACCCAATGATGATAGGAGTAATTCTGGTTTTATTGGGAGAGGCGATGCTTTCTGGGTCTTTACCTGTTTTTACTTGGGCCCTTATTTTTTTTCAAGCATGTCTGATTTTAATACCTTTTTGGGAAGAACCCGATCTGGAAAACAGGTTTGGAGAAGCCTATTTGGAATACAAACGCAAAGTCCCAAGATGGATTCCTAAACTAAAATCCGAACCTCGGGCAGATTGAAATGGACGATGAAAAAGGAAAATATTCGCTGATCGATTGGATAGGTAGCGTGATCGGGTTCGTAGTGATCGGTTTCATTGTTTTTATACTCCTCTGGCCTCTTATTGATCCTACCCCAGATAAATCCTCTTCACTGAAAGAAAACATTCATAAGGCTATAGGGGAATAGGCATTCCCTAATCAAACGGAGGCTGGCTTTTTCTTTGGTATTCTTCTTCTGTTAAATTCATTCTCCCAATAATAAATTTCTTTTTTCTCTCTGCAATGGAAACGACCGAAGAATCATTTTTTTCTTTTCCGAGTTGTCTGGAAATTTCGATTTCCCTTATAGCTTTTTTCCATTCTTCCAGGCTTTCATAGACGCTAATTAAATTTAAATGAGTTTGAATATGGCTTGAGTCTATTTCTAGTACTTTGTTGTAGTACTCTTTAGATTTTTCCAAATTCTGGTGATACCAATATTCTAAAGCGATTTTGAAAAGAATTTCAGGATCATTCTTTTTAAGATCGGCGGCTTTAAGGTATTGTTCGACGGCAAGGTCATTGCGGGTTATCATTGAATAGGTTTTCCCCAGCCCTAGCCTAGAGTTTAAATTTTCGGGATCAATAGCGATGGCATTTTTGAAGGCCTCGACAGATTCATCTTTCTTGTCGGCTTCAAAAAGGATTAGACCCATTTGGTTGTAGGCGGGAACAAATTTAGGATCAATTTTAACGGCCATATTTAAAATCTCAATGGCCTCGTCGTAAGCACCAATTCTTTGCTTTTCCTTGGAATTTTCGAGTAAAACTTTCGGGTCTTTAGATAAATCTGCTGACTGGACATCTTCAGTCGTTTCAATGATGCTGTCGCAGGCTGTCAGCATCATGAAAGCACAAAGAAATATCATTTCAATTTTTGCAGTCATTCCCAATTAACCATAAAAAATGTTTAAATTGTTATTTGGATCTTATTATTACCCTATTATACAATGATTAACAAGATGTGCAGGAGAGCATTTTGTTTCATAATTATTTCTTTGATGAAGTAGAGATGTGTTTATAATAAAACCCTGTTTTAGATAGTTTTTAAAAAATTAATTTCAAAACTTAAAACATATAGGTCGGGTAAATACCATGTCAGATGCACTTTCCTATTTGGAAAATGAAGATGGTGAGTTTGCGATTCCCTGTCAAATAAAAATTGCTGAAGATTGTACCCAGCAAGGTGAATTTTTCGAAGACAAAGAAGATGCCCGAGAGTGGGTTGAAGACGAGTGCTGGATTTTTTCCGGAGAAGGTTATTTCTGCGTCCAATGTAATGAACAGGTCCTGCGCAATATCGCAAACCTTGCCACCAAAAAGATGATCTAGCCAGCGTAATGCTGGACTCAATGACTAGATAAACATAAGTAGTTAAATACTGTTTGGCTTCTACTTTAGTTCGTTAGTCCTCTGATTAATTTCCTGCGGCTGAGCGACACATAATATGAAAATAATTGAAATTGTAACGCCTGTTGAAAACTTTTCTGCTGTGGAAAGTATTATTACCCGGCACGATTCTGAAATTCTTTGGGTGAATATTGACGAGGATAAGAAGAAAAAAAGGGTCCGTGCATTGGTCAGCGATGACCAGCGGCAATCTGTGCTGGATGCTCTGCAGGGATTATTTCGCGGCGATGACCATTCAAAAATCCTTGTTATGGCGGTAGAGGCGTCGCTGCCAAGAAAGGAGCCTGCCCCGAATGAAAAAGATTCTTCAGATAAGTCCATTACCACCCGCGAAGAACTTTATAACGAAATAGAAAAAAATACTAGGCTCGACTCTACTTATTTGCTGTTAGTTTTTTTATCGACTGTCGTTGTTTCAATTGGCTTGTTGGAAAATAATGTTGCGGTGGTCATCGGTGCGATGGTTATCGCTCCTCTTTTGGGGCCAAATATTGCCTTGGCCTTGGGAGCGGCATTGGGTGATATGCCCCTAATGTGGAAGGCTTTTAAAACAATTTTGGTGGGAATTGGATTAGCATTATTTCTTTCTATATGTCTTGGGTTTTTCCATCCCATGAATTTAGATAGTCCGGAACTTATGGCACGAACAGATGTGGGATTGGATTCGATTGCTTTGGCCTTGGCTTCTGGTGCAGCTGCAGTAATTTCTTTGACAACGGGACTTTCCAGTGTGCTGGTAGGAGTGATGGTAGCGGTTGCATTATTGCCTCCTACTGCTACTCTTGGAATCATGCTGGGTGCGGGACATGCTCAGCTTGCAATTGGTGCGGCTATATTGCTTGCGGTAAATATTGTGTGCGTGAATCTGGCGGCAAAGATGGTGTTTCTGTTAAGAGGAATTAAACCTCGGAGCTGGTTAGAAAAACAAAAAGCCACACAATCGATGACCACTTATTTAGTTATATGGATACTTTCTCTGACCATACTTTTGGTTGTTATTTTATTCCGCCATGGGTATTTTCTCTGACTATACTTTTGTTTGTGCGAAACCATAACTACCATTTAAGTTGTTAGCTAATGATTCAGTCCGTACGACTAGGCTTTTCAAGGGATATAGGTTCTATTCCGATTGGCTTGTCCGTAATTTGCAAAACATCCTTATCTAATTTATTCAATTCCTTATGAGCCGTATTGTAATGGTTTACCGTTGTGCTCAGAGAGTTACCAAGTTTCCCCATATATTGATCATAATTTCCTAAATGTTTACCGAGTTCTTCTACTCTTGCTATGATTTCCTTAGCCGAAGCCTCTATTTTTAATGCCCGAAACCCCTGGATTACAGTTTGTAGATAGGCCATGAATGAGGTTGGCGAGACGATAATTACTTTTTTCTCAAAGGCATATTCAACCAGATCACGTGAGGAAGCTTTCACAGAACCGACAGAATTTGATAACAGGTCATAGAAAATGGCTTCGGACGGGATAAACATGAATACGAAATCGAGAGTATTTTCATTCGGGCGGATGTACTTGGATGTTTCAAGTATTCGTCCTTTTACGTCTTGGATGAATGCCCTTTCCAATTTCTCTTGTTCAGTTTTTAATTTTTCTTCTACCAGTCGATTATAGTTTTCCATGGGAAACTTAGAATCAATCGGAAGAATAGTTTGTCCATCGGCTTTTCCAAAAAATATCACAGCGTCTGCTATATCTCCGTTATTGAATTTATACTGCAAGGAATAGTGCTCTGGAGGTAAAACATTTTTTAAAACTGTTTCCAGAAAAAACTCCCCAAACACACCGCGCTGTTTCGGATTCATCAGAATATTCTGGATAGTTTTGAGTTGATTGGTTACATCGATGACTTGTTTATTGGTCTCATTGACTTTGGTAAGTTGCTGAGTGATATCTTTGATGAGCTTGTTGGATTCACCGATCTGACTTCTCATTGATTCATTCGATTCACCAAGTTTTTTATCCAAGGTTTCAACCACTTTACTCAACTGTTCCTGGATCAAAAGAATGCTCTGATCCTCTATTTTCGAATTATTTTTCCTAAGCAGTATCCATATCAAAATAACTGCGGTAACGACCAATCCTATCAATACTTCAACCACTGAGCTGTCCTCCAATGATTCCTGATTTGATGTTTTCCAACCCGCGCATTTTTGTGGACCCTAACGAGTTTAAAAAATCGCTACCTAATTTAATTAACGAGGTATTGAAAAAATATTGTTTTGATAGAAGCAAAGAATAAATGGATAAAGCGAAACTCTGCCATGGTTTCTTATCTATGCTTTAATATAACTTATTGTTGTTAACAAGCATATTGGAATTTATTATTGTATTAAGGATTTTCTTGCTTCCTTTGGATGGCTCCTCCATAATTTCTGGATGGAATACC
>CAZMBO010000094.1:0-1180 GCA_964564655.1 uncultured Nitrospina sp.
GATTCAAAAAAATGGATGAAGCTCATCAGTATGCAGAGCCTGTCCCCGGTGGTGTGGTTACAAACTTTCTCACTTCTCTCGCAAAGAAAATAAACACATATTTTATTGCCGGACTGGTCGAAATAGATGATGATCGAATTTATAACTCCTCGATCACAGTTGGGCCAGAAGGTTTCATCGGGCGTTACAGAAAAATTCACTTGTTTGATACCGAGAAAGCCTGTTTCCATGCTGGCACGGAAGTTCCTCCCGTATTTAATCTAAACGGAACTAAGGTCGGGGTCATGATTTGTTTCGATTGGCGGTTTCCTGAAATAGCCCGTTCACTAGCTTTAAACGGCGCAGAAATCATTGCGCATCCTTCTAACCTTGTTTTGCCCCATTGCCCTCAAGCTATGATCACCCGGTGTCTTGAAAACCGTGTCTATGCTATTACTGCCAACCGGGTGGGGAATGAAAATCGGGTCCCCGATGAGATGCTTCACTTTATAGGGCAAAGCCAGGTGGTCGATCCTGATGGGAATATATTAATTCGAGCATCAGAAATCGAGGAAGAAATTCAAATTGTAGAAATCGATCTCGGAAAAGCCCGCGAAAAATTTATCAACTCAAAAAACGATATTTTCAAAGATCGTCGCCCCGATCTTTACAGTTAAAGATGATCATGCTGCATGTTTTGAAATAAAGCTGTCATGGGTTAAAATGCTAGATCATATAAAGAACCAATACTATCGGGTAGCTAATGCCTGATGTTTTTTGAGAGGAAAGTATGGGTAACGAAAAACCAAGATTTCTTAAAATGGACAATGGAACTATTTATGACTCGGTGACCAGTGTGACCTGGATGGCCAATGATTCGTTACTGGAATTAGGAAAAGAGGTTTCCTACGCTGAGGCGGAGCAATATGCAAAACAAGCCAACGAGAAAAAAGTGGGCGATTACAGCGATTGGCGCATACCAACCATCCATGAAGCATCTTCTATTTTCGATAAGGAAAAACTAAATAAAGATTCAAAGGGCGGAGATATTTTTTTGGATTCGGTGTTTCCGCCAGGAGCCGCAAACTGCACTTGGACATCTTCAACACGCGGCGAAGAAGCCCAGATAATGTTTTATGCCAATGGTTGTCCATACTGGTACGCGAAAAACGACAAAACCATTTCACACGCCGTACGTCTG
>CAZMBO010000094.1:1280-4545 GCA_964564655.1 uncultured Nitrospina sp.
AAATAGGGGGTCAGTTCATTGGGTATCGACAATTTACGATAGAGCTTGTGAAATTCCTTGCTAGAAAGTTCAGGATTGAGCATTTGCTTAACTTGTTCTGAAGATACAAGTTGCTGGGAAGGTTCGTCAAAGATGGTGACTCCAACACCAATCCAGTGGCCATGGACAAACTGTTGTTGGACCAAACTTTCAACTCCCGTACTGTACTCCATAGCTTTTTTTATAACATGTTGAGCAATATGCACGGGCACACATTTTCCGATAGCAATTACCTTAGAGGTTTCTCCCATAGGATAAACTCGGAGAGCAGCTCGAGAGTTTCCCAATGCGGTAAATTCTTTAGAAATTGTTTTTCGTTGTTTGCGGAATTTTTTAGAAATATAGCCTTCAATTTTAATTCGTTTTTTATCCAAAGGTTCGCAATTTTCTTGCGCCTGTGCTGAGTCACCTAATAACAAGCCCAGTATTATCAGAGTTCCAAACACCCATATTGTTAATTTTCCACCTAAATTTAAATTTTCTGTATTTTTTTTATGTATCATATAGGGTCTTGTTTCTCCAGTTTAATTGAAATCCTTTGTTATAATACAAGGGGCTAATTGCCAAAAGGTGGTAAAAAAAATCGAACCTTGAGAAGGAGTTTGCTTTTATCAATCCGTTTTAGTTTGATTTTTTCTAATGTATTCTTCAGCGCTTTGTTCGGTTGAAAAATAATGCTCTTTGCCATTTACCATTTTTTTTATTGCTTCTGATTTAGGAATGTACACGCCGTTATTGGGGTCCTGCACCATTTCTGTCGGGCCCGATTCTCTAGAACTCGATGATGGGAAAATCAGGCGAGCAACAAGAATGATAAAAACAACTGCAATTCCAAACAATGCTAAACGGGCCATTCCTTTATTGTAAAGATAAAGGCATATAGATTCAACCCGGGATAATGCTAAAATTTTAGCTGAAAATTGGTTTTTCTACTCCATGAACGATAAGCCTAAAAAAATTAGAGATAAGAAAAAACCTCTGGTACCGGCAGTGCGTCAGAAAGGCGGGCTAGTTCCCCCCGACCCTTTTTCCGCTTACCTTCAGGAGGCGAAAAAATACCCAATCCTTACTGAAGAAGAGGAAAAGGAACTGGCAATTCGGTTACGGGAGACAGGAGATGTTGATGCTGCTTACCAGCTGACAACGGCTAATTTGATGCTGGTTGTAAAAATCGCCATGACTTTCAAGCGAGAATGGCAAAATGTCATGGATCTGGTTCAGGAAGGCAACGTTGGTTTAATGAAAGCAGTTAAAAATTTTGACCCCTTCCGAGGGGTTCGGCTGTCTGCGTATGCCACGTGGTGGATCAAATCTTATATTTTGAAATATATTTTGGATAACTGGCGGTTGGTACGAGTGGGAACCACAAACGCACGGCGGAAATTATTGTTTAATCTGAAAAAAGAAAAAGAACGTTTGGAGAGAGAAGGGTTTGATCCTTCCACCAAGTTGTTGGCAGAACACTTCGGAGTTGATGAAGGTGAAATTATCGATGTTGAAGCTAGTATTGGTGCTTTCGATGTTTCGTTTGATACGCCTACCCATCCTGATAGTTCTATGACCCCAGCGCAATCTTTAAGCGATGGAAAGTCGCTTGAAAAAGGGGCTGAGATAGGTCAGTTTCGGGAAATTCTTCAGCAAAAAATTGAAGGATTTAAATCCGAATTGAAACCAGTCGAAATTGAAATTTTAGAAAAAAGAGTACTTTCTGAATCTCCCCAGTCTCTACAGGAAATCGGAGATCAAAGAGGAGTAACGCGGGAAGCGGTGCGTCAATCAGAACAGCGGTTATTAAAAAAATTCAAGATTTATATTGAAGAAGAAATGCCAGAAGCGGCGGATTATTTTAAAAATTGAGGAGAAGAAACATGGAAACCCGGACAGAAACGGATAGCATGGGAGAAATCGAGGTTCCTACCCACTGTTATTATGGGGCTCAAACTGCACGGTCGCTGATCCACTTTGATATTGGTGCAGAAACTATGCCGCGTGAACTCATTCGAGGTATGGGGATTCTTAAGAAAGCCTCAGCTTTGGTAAATGCTGAGTTAGGCTTGATGTCTGAAAACATAAAAGACTTGATTGCCAAAGCCGCTGATGAAGTTATCGATGGGAAACTCGATGACCATTTCCCTTTACGGGTTTGGCAAACAGGAAGCGGAACACAATCAAATATGAACAGCAATGAGGTCATTGCTAATCGTGGCATTGAATTGGCTGGGGGTGTCATAGGTTCTAAAGATCCGGTTCATCCGAACGATCATGTAAATATGGGTCAATCTTCTAATGATACTTTTCCCACGGCGATGCATATCGCGGCAGTTGAGAGTATTAATGAGACCCTGATTCCATCTTTGATTGTACTCACTAAATCGTTTAGCAATAAATCCACTGAGTTCAAAGATATAATTAAAATTGGGCGAACCCATTTAATGGATGCAACCCCGCTAACATTGGGTCAGGAGTTCAGTGGTTATACCACTCAGTTAGAATATGCTCTCGATCGCATCAATGGTTGCATGCCGCGTATGTATCAGATTGCTCTTGGGGGAACCGCCGTTGGAACTGGTCTGAATTCACATAGCGATTTCCCGGAAAAGGTTGCAAAACAAATTGCAGATATCACCGGTCTCCCATTTGTGACGGCACCAAATAAATTTGAATCGCTAGGGGCGCACGATGCTATTGTTGAAACAAGTGGTGTATTAAAAACCATCGCCTGTTCTCTAATGAAAATTGCCAATGACATCCGCTGGTTGGGGTCAGGACCCCGATGCGGCATCGGAGAAATAATTTTACCAGCTAACGAACCTGGAAGCTCCATCATGCCTGGAAAGGTAAACCCAACACAGTCAGAGGCAATGACTATGGTGGCTGCTCAAGTGATTGGCAATGATACTGCGATCAATGTTGGTGGCTCGTCCGGTAATTTTGAGCTCAATGTGTTTAAACCTGTGATGATTTATAATTTATTGCAATCGATTCGCTTGTTAGCCGATTCATGTCGATCGTTCAACAACCATTGTGTTGTTGGGATCGAACCAAACAAAACCCAAATTGAAAAGCATCTCAATGGATCACTTATGTTAGTAACCGCACTTAATCCGCATATTGGTTACGATAATGCTGCGAAAGTAGCTAAAAAAGCGTATCAGGAAAACATTACCCTAAAAGAATCTGCCGTTGCTTTGGGATTATTGACCGACGAGGAATTTGATGAAAAAGT
>CAZMBO010000095.1:0-4124 GCA_964564655.1 uncultured Nitrospina sp.
CTGGGATGGAATGAAATTAGGGATGCGGGTGCATTGGCTTTTGTTGAGTCAAAAAACTTTCCCAATCTTGAGAAGCTGGATTTAAGAGGAAATTTCTTAGCGGGAAAAACAAAAGAGGCTCTTAGGTCTTCTTTGTCCCATCTCAAGTCGCTTCGTATATTTCAATCAGAGTGATTATGCCCTGCTCTTGCAGGGGAAGTATGTTTGGTGATTTTATTTTTTGTTCCTAAACTTGTATGATTCCGGATTCTTCGTCATAAAAAAACGTGTCGCCATCTGGGCCACGGTACGATATTTCCTTTACCTCCCAAATTTGTTTTGCTTTTACATCAGCTTCAGCAGCATGAAACCTACCATTCTCCTCGCGTTGCAAAAGTAAAAACTTGTTATTATTGTTCGAGACGATTTGCCAAAGAAAAAAATCACTTTGAACCGTCCCTTTTTCGTAGTCGATGCTAATAATGTTCATTCTTTCAAACCCTATTTCATATTTACGAAGTTAATAATTTATATTTGATGCAATCTCACGCGCTTTTTCCAGCGACTTCTTTTTGTTTGCTATGTTTGAGTTTTTTAGAATTCGCCGAGCAAATTCCACTGTGGCATCACGAGTCTTGTTGAGTTCTACTCCCTGTTTTTCAAAGAAAGTTTTTAAGCTGGAAGCCTTCAACTTAAGAGCCGTGCCCAGAGTTTTCTTTTCATTTGTAAGGCCGGTAGGCTCATCTGTTATATCATTTATTATTTTTATTTCGGGGGCAATGCCATTTTTTGTTATATCTGCACCTGAAGGAGTGTAATATTTGGAAGTAGTTAGCTTCACCCCCGATCCGTCACTTATTCGAAAAATGGTTTGCACAGATCCCTTCCCATATGAATTCTCCCCAACTAATAGAGCATTGCCTGAATCCCTTAAGGCTCCGGCAACAATTTCTGAGGCGCTGGCACTGTATTGATTGATTAGCACGACTACCGGCATTTTATAAAAACTTTTTTTATATAAACTTCGGTACTCTCGGTAGTCAGCCTTAGACCGTCCCTTCGTATACACGATCATTTGCCCTTTATATAAAAAATAGCTGGCAACTTTTACCGATTGACGAAGTAATCCTCCAGGGTTTCCACGTAAGTCTAGAATAAAACCTTTAATGCCTTCCTCTTTAGCTTGCTCCAAGTATTTTTTTAATTGTTTTTCGGTTAGCTTGGAAAAACTGTTGATTTTTAAATATCCAATGTAGTTGTTTAAAGATTCGTATTCAACAGTATTGATTAGGATTATTCTGCGCGTTAATGTGCGAGTGTATTCTTTTTCTTCGCTAGGTCGATACATAGTAAGAGTGACATTGGTTTCAGGGTGCCCTCTGAGAAGATTTGCCAACTCTTGGATTTGCATTCCCTTAATTTCTTTCCCGTTCACTTTTAGAAATGAGTCATCTCCAATTATACCTGCCTCTCTGGCCGGAGAATCATCCATGGTTTTGACCACAAAAAGACGGTTGTCTTTCATTGTAATCACCATTCCCAGCCCACCATATTTTCCTTCGGTATCCCGCATTGAATTTTCAAATGCAGATTTATCTAAGTATTGAGAAAAGGTGTCGAGAGAACCCATTATGCCGCTTATAGCGGCAAGCTCGAGATCTTTTTTAGGTAATGAAATTTTGGATTCTTCGTGAAGAAAATAATAAACTTTCTGCAACTCATCCATGTCATGACTCATATCGTAATTTAAAAAAAATCGTGTGGTTTTTTTGTTGGAGGTAACTGTGCTTCCAGAAGGATTGTTGGTTAAAGTTACATTTGGTGAGTCAGCGGTTTTTACCATTTGCTCAATGGCAGCAAAAAAAAGTTTCTTATGGTCGGGAGAATATACATATTTATTAGCAACTAAATTTATGATTTCTTCAAAAGTTTCGAGATCATTATTAAAAAACCCAGCGTGGGCAGTTGAAATTAGAGGGCTCCATTTGAGACTAGGTACTGGAAGTGCCCACAAAAATATTATTAACGCCGGCAGTAGAAACCATTTTTGTAATTTATTTTCTAATTTCAATTTCATTAATTATTGCTATGGTGGATGATTAGAAAAAGTTGTTTTAGAAATACATCATTGATTCTTTAAGATATCTTCAAAGATGACTTCCAAGTTGGCTGTCATCTCTTCCACATTTCCCTTGGTGATGCTGGGTGCTACTTTTAATACATTATTAATTATTATAGTCGGTGTTTCATTGGCTTTAAATTTTTTAGCCAATGCCAGAGACTCGTTAGTTTTAGCCGAGATAGCAGTTGACTGCATGCCAGCAGTCATTTCTTTTTCAATTTTATACTCTTTTGCAAGAAACCGAATAACTTTGGGTTGGAAGATATTGATGTTTAATTTGAAATTTGTATCAAACAATTCTTGGGTGAACTCCTCTTCTAACCCAAGTTCGTCAGCGATGTAGAATGCCTTAGCGGGGTAGGGTGTCTGATTACCCCAATATATTGGATATTTTTTATGATGTAGCTTGTCTTTAAATTTAGCCCGAAGTTTTTTGGAAGTTTCCAGAAACTTGTAGCAATGGCCACAAGAGTAATTGAAAAACTCTAACATTTTTATTGTTTTTACTCCCTTCAGTTTGTCGATGTCACCAATGACTTCATACTTGCCACGGATTACTTCATCCGCTAATACTGTGCTGAGAGGTAAAAAAAATAAAGTCAACAAGGTGGCTGCCACATGTTTCATGAACTTCTCCTTAATATATTAATCTGCTGATATTAATGTTTGATTCTGGGCCAGTATTGCGTGAAGTTGAACCTGGGACTGTGGTTTTTTACATGGCATTTTTTACAGGTATTTCGTGCTTCTTTGCCAAAACCTGACATCGGCGCTTTAATATGTTCTTTGCCAGCACCGTGGCAAACCTCGCACTGGACATTTTTTAATTCTGGGGTATCCAATTCACTGATAAATCCTCCCGGACTATTGTAGCCAACCACATGACAAACCAGGCATTCCGGATCAAAAGCCTTATTGATTTTTCTCAATGTTTCATAAGCTCTGCCATGTCTGGATGATGACCATTTGTCATGTGCAGCCGGATGACAGGTTTTGCAGGCAGCATCTCCCGCGTAAACCGATACCTTATCCTTATTACGCTTTGCTGCGAGGTTTTCAAAAAACATCACTTCAATCTGATCGTTGTATTTTTTGTATAATTTTATCATCTCAGGGTCCGCTTTTATACTCGAATCAAGCCGAACCATACGCTGTTCAAAAGACACCTTTCCCATTTCATCAAGTTTTATTCTTAATTCACCCATTTTCTGTCCTCGGGGCGAAGCCTGAACAAAAACTTTTCCATTTTTATAGATGGGTTTCATGTCTACCGTGTCCGTTTCACTATGAATATGACCATTGATGATAATGTCCACTCCATCTTTATCCATAAATTTTAAAGCTTTTTCCCTACTCATATGGGTGAGTAAAACGATAAGGTCAACGGAGCTAGATTTCTGGATCCGCGAAATTTCCTTCGAAACGATTTGATCTGCGTTTGGAACTTTAAGCCCGGCATGGTTTTTTAAATAAAAAAGACTGGGATCAACGACAGACAGGATAGCGACTTTCAAGCCATTTTTAAATTCCTTAGTTTGTGATTTTTTTAATGGAAGATCTTCTAGTTCGATATTCCCTGAAATAAAAGGGATTGAATGATCCTGTAAAAACCGAGACCCATAAACCAGATCACGTTCTCCCAGTGCGACGGCATCGTAACCCATTTTTTCTGTAGCCCTCATTAGAGTTACCGCTTTTAATTTTCCCTGTCTTGTGGGTTCTTTGAAATGGTCGCCGGTGTCTACGAGTAGGAGATTAGGTTTGTTTTTTCGTAGATCTTTGAGGTATTGCATACGCCGTCCAATGCCACCCTGATCTTCTTCTTTAGCGCAGCCACAGGGTTTTAATTCCGCCAGTAAATTTCCGGTATAAACCACCAATAGTTTTTTTGATTCTGCAGCACCCGATGAGGGAAGATTAAAGTGCGTTGAAAAATAAGCAGAAAGAAGTGCCACAATAACTAGGAAAAATCTATTCATAAAATCTAAGGTATAGAAATTAGAAGTCTAAATCAACCTGAAGT
>CAZMBO010000096.1:0-4113 GCA_964564655.1 uncultured Nitrospina sp.
AAGTCATTTTCGAATAAACTTTTTCAGTGGTTGGAATTGGTGTGGAAAGAAAATTAATAGCACCCCCCGTTGTGTGAGGCCCAAACTTAACCTGACTCGACCCTTTGAGAACTTCAATTCCCGACATCCTGCCGGTCGTAGGTGAATAGTAAGCAGAGGGCGCAGAATAGGGGGCGGGCGCCATTAATATCCCGTCCTCCATGATAGTCACCTTCGAAGAACGCGCAGAATCCACACCGCGCAGAGAAATATTAGGGAACAAACCCATACCGTCTTCCTCGCGTAGGTTAACACCTGGAACTCGCCTCAAGATACGATTCACATCGTCCACAGTATGCTCGCGAATTTCCTGTACGTCCAAAAAGGCTGCGGAACCGGCGATATCCTTGACTTTATACTTGGAGCCAATGATCGAAACTTCACGCAATAAAACCTCGTTCGCTTCCACTTCTTGCTCGCCCTTTTTTTCAACTGCAAAGGCTGAGGAAGAAAATAACACCAAAAACAGAACCCCCAGCCCTACCCTAAATATACTCATCTCCTTCTCCCTTTTATAAATGAAATTCATTCTCAAAATTAGGATTCTTAAAAAAAAACCGAGCAAATAACTTTCTATTTCTCTCGGTTTTATAAACGATTTTTGAACTACTTAAATTTCTATAATGAGAATCATTACTATAATACTACTGTTTGAAAAATTCTGTCAACTAATTTTTTAAATTTTCTCCTACTTTTTCTGAGTCATGTCGACCTTGCCATCGAAATTCCGATCCAATTGGATTTTGCCAAGTTTACCCGTTGAATCGAAAAATTCCCAGCGATCCGCTTTCCCATCGCCGTTGGTATCGTACTCGGCTTTTTTCAAAGTCTGCTGGTCGTCATAATAAAACTGCCATTGGTCGGGTTTTCCATTACCATTGGTGTCAAAGGCCGTGCGTTCTAACACAGAATTACCCCGAAAATAACTCCACCGGTCGGTTTTGCCATCTTTGTTTGAATCGGCCTCCAGACGTATCAACTTATCTGAAGAATCATAAAACTGAATGGTATCAGCTTTACCATCCCCAGTTTCATCAAATTCAATATGTGTCAATTTCTCATTGGAGTTGAAAAATTGCTTCAAGTCAAAACTGCCGTCAAACTTGGTTGATTTTTCTATACGGGCAAGTTTTCCTCCGTTTGCGTAATACTGTATGTGATCCATGTTTCCATCTTTGTTTTTGTCGAATTCAACACGTTCCAGAGTTTTTTCTCCTTTAAAATGGTCTACCCGGTCCACCTTACCGTCAAAGTCTTCATCGTATTCGGCTTTCTCAATTTTTCCCTGAGCATTGACATATTGCCATGTGTCTATTTTGCCGTCAAAATTGTTATCAACTTCATTTACTTCACCCATGCAGGGTACAACGCCTGCTGTAAGAACAAAAAACACGGGTCCTAATAACAAACTCCTAATTTTCATGAAACACATACCTCCATACCTTCAACAATTAAAGTTTTGCGCCTTCCCTGGTATGACTATGAACAAGGAAAATATTTTTTAAGGCAAACCAATTTTTCAATTTATTTCAAACCTGAAAGGTACAATAACCTTTAAGGATTGTTTCATTATGCTGTCAGGGAAACCAGGCAGGGTCGCTTCTTTAACAGCTGTCATAGCTGCCTGATTCAGGAGTGCATAGGGTGTTTCAGTAAGTAACCTGATATTTTCCACTTTTCCACTCCTTAATATGGTGAACTGGACTCGCACTTTGCCTTGCCGCCCTGCCCTACGCGAAGCCTCAGGGTAATTTTTTGCACCTTCAACACTCCGCTGCACCTGGCCAATATAATTTTTTAAAGCACCTGTATCGACAATATTTGGAACGCCTCGAGGGGATGGAAAAGAAGTTAAGGACGCCAGCTTTACCCCGGTTTGCACTATTTTCACACGGCCGTTATCGCTCTTGAAAGATGATGAACTACCTGACTTGACAACCCGCTTCGGTAATTTGCTTAACTTAAAGTGCTGTGTCCCTTGAACCATTGCCACTCGCGTGGATCGTTTTGATGACGAGACTGAACTACTTGACCTGACAACTCGCTTCGGTAATTTGCTTAACTTAAAGTGCTGTGTCCCTTGAACCATTGCCACTCGCGTGGATCGTTTTGATGACGGGGTCGTGAAGGATCTAGGCACAGAAGTATTTACTCTCCTGTTTATAGTAGGGGTATTACGTACCATTACCGATTTAGTTAAGGTGACCTTTTGAACTTGTTTTGGAGTTGAGATCGCCGTCTTAACAATAGCCCGGGTCTTCCTAGTTTGTCGAATAGCCTTCTTAGGCTGCAAAACCGGCATGGCTTTAGGTGTAAGACTTGCTACTTTAATTTCCTTTCGAACCTGCTCTTTACGAATCATTTCTTTTTTTACCAGAGGTGGAGTTTTCCTTTTAACAAATTCAAGGTTATAAGTTTTTTGAGGCTGAACACTGTTATTAATGTTCATCAAAAAACTTCCCGCGCCTAAGGTAAACACCACATGAACAGCCAGGGAACCGGCAATCGAATAGGTTGTAGAATTATTTTGGATCATCATTTTTTTCGTTACCAGGAACCCTTTTCAGGTTTGTCATTCTTAGTCGCAAGCATAAAATCTTCAGCACCTGCTTGCTTGGCCAACTCGATTACTTTGCCAAAAAGCTCAAACTCGATGCCCTTGTCCGCATGAACCGAAATCACCGTATTTTTTTTCTCACTTACTTTCTTTTCAAGATGAGTTGGCAAGGCCTCAAAGGTGACGGCTTTTCCATCCAACTCCAAGGAACCATTTTTATCTATCGTCATAACGAGAAACTCCTTACTATTTTTTTCAGCAGTCTTTGCTATAGGCAACTCGACTTTTTTACTTTGCCTAGTGGTGGTGGATGTCAGCATGAAAAAAATCAGCAACAAAAACACGACATTAATCATCGGAATCAAGTCGAGCTTGAAAGGTGCCTTTTCTTTGTATGGAAACTGAATCATTATTTTATTATTGAAAAGTTTTCCGCCCCGGCCTCGCGTGAAACATCGAGAACACGGGTAAACAGCTCATACTTAACCTTGGGCGCTGAGTCGATCACAACCAACTTGCCTGAATGACTTAACAGTTCTTCTTTCAATACACCTCCAAGAGAATCGATCTGGATTGGCCTGCCATTTAATCGGATATTATTATTTCGATCGATTTTAACGATAATATCCTTTTCAACCTTTTCGGTCTCCTCACCTTCGGGAAGACTGATCGCAAGCCCCTGACCTTGAATTGCAAAGGTCAGCATGAAAAATATCAGCAACAAAAACACAACATCTATTAGTGGTGCCATATCAATTTGAAAACGTTTTCTGCGAGTAGGAAATAAATCAAGCATAATCGTACCTTCGTTTATACCCTCTGACTGGCTAGTTCAGCTTGGGTCTCTGACTTAGAGGAACGAGAATTATGACCATTGGTCGAACCATCCTCCTCCTCATAAAGGTGATGAACCAGATACTGTCCGTATTTTCCCAACAGGAAAGAAATAGCTTCCACTTTTCTTTCAAAATAATTGAGCATGATGACAACGGGAATAGCAAGAGCTAGGCCCGCCGCAGTGGTCAAAAGAGCCTCCCAAATACCACCTGCCAGGAGGCTAGGATCTACTTGACCCTTGTATTGAGCGACTTTGTTGAAGGCTTTTACCATTCCAACAACTGTTCCCAACAATCCCATAAGGGGAGAAATAGTGGCGATCACCTCCAAACCCCTGAGATTTTTTCTTAACTCACTAATTTCCTCCTGACCATGAACCGTTAATTTCTCTTCAAGTTTCCATCTGGGTTCTTTTCTAGCTTGCGCTCCAACCTCTAACATCCGCGAAATTGGTCCCTCGGTGGACTTCGCAGTAGGGTGCTTATCATTGCGCACCAAATCCTTGATTGCCGCAAAGATATCGTCCGGGTTTTCGTTGCACTTTCTAAAGAAAACCAACCTCTCAATAATTATGGCAAAGGCAATTATGGAAGCGAGAAAGATGGGGTACATCATTACCCCGCCCTTTCCCATTAATTCAATTCCGGACGTGAATGTAGCAATCATGTTTTACTCGTAAT
>CAZMBO010000097.1:0-3897 GCA_964564655.1 uncultured Nitrospina sp.
AATTTGCCGGCAACAGGACCAATGATTTCTCGAAGGCGGTTTTCAATATTCATATGGATATCTTCCAGACTATCGCTAAACTTGAAACGCCCTTCATCACATTCTCGTAAAATTCGTTTAAGACCCTTGATTATTTTATTTGATTCCGCTGTGGTTATGATTTTACAACGAGCCAGCATTTTGCAATGTGCGATACTACCTTCAATATCGCAGTCATATAAACGCTTATCAAAAGAAATAGAAGCCGAAAAGGCTTCCATCAATGTGTCAGTCGATTGTTTAAATCTGCCACCCCAGAGTTTTTTCATATTCTTATTCTTAGCAGCGAACCGCCGCAGGTAATAGGTCAATATTTATCAAGCAAAGAAATGCAACGAATCTTTTTTATATATCCAATAGCTGTGGAGAAATACCGACTTGGGCATACAACGGAGGTTGATTGAAATTATCGGCATTCAGTGTTTCCTTTTCTTCTCATCAGAGCCCTCAATCACCAAGGTTAATTCACCCTTCCATTTGCGGTCCTGATTTCCAATGTCTTGTAAATTCCCCCGGATAACTTCTTCGTGAATTTTTGTCAATTCTCTAGCAATAGCAACTTGTCTATTTCCAAACACTTTTAAAATATCTTTCAGGGTTTTTTGAATACGATTTGGTGATTCAAAAATTACCAATGTTCTTTTTTCTTCTGCTAAATTTTCAAGCCTTGTGGCTCTTCCTTTTTTCCTGGGAAGAAAACCCTCAAAAACAAATTTATCCATGGGTAGACCAGAAACCGTTAGCGCAGCCAACAAGGCTGATGGCCCAGGAACAGCATTTACAAAAATACCTTCATTGATAGCTAATTGTACTAAATGGTAATGGGGATCCGAAACCCCCGGTGTTCCTGCATCAGAAACCAGAGCAATGCTTTCGCCTTTTTTTAGGCGACTCATAAATAATGGTCCCTTTTTAAACTTGTTATAACTGTTATAACTTGAAAGCGGGGTTTGGATTTCATAGCGATTTAATAAAATCCGGGTACGACGGGTATCTTCTGCAGCGATCAAAGAAACTGTGCTTAAAATCTCAACTGCCCTTTGAGTAACATCACCTAGATTTCCGATGGGAGTACTGACAATATATAGTGTTCCCTGATCCAGAGAACCCCTTTCTTCATTTCTCATAAACAGAATATATTCTAATCTCCCACCCTCAAAAACTCAATAACCAATTTTAAAACAATAGCTTTAGAGTATTTATTTTTTCATTTTAGGTTTTGTTGGTGGATTGAATTTCTTCTGATTTTACCATGGGAATAATTTTAGTTTCTTTTCCGGTCATATCACAGGTCCCATCCAACACACCGCCCAACTCAATATATAGGCCTGGGGATTTAATATTTCCCACAACCTTGCCGGTCGGGTGAATTTCTATTTTTTGGGATGCCATCACGGTGCCTTCCACATAACCCATACAAATGACAGTGCCTGCGGAAATTTCCGCCATCAAATGACCCGTCTCACCAATAATTAAAGTGTCTTTGGTAGTAACTTGACCTTCAAACTTTCCGTCTATACGAACAGTTCCATCAAAATTGAGCGATCCATTAAAAATTGTGTCTTCGCCCAGATAGGCCTTAATTTGAGAATCTTCTTTTTTCATGTCTGTCTTTTCCTTCCACATTAGAAACTTTCCCTTCAAAGAATATTATTTTTCATTGTTCCCCATAAGCTTTTGAATGCGCTCTAAGTCATCATCAGAGTAGTAGGTTACAATTAGTTTTCCGCCATTTTTTTTCGGAAAAATATCCACCTTTGTCCCCAGCCTTCTTGCCAAATCTTTTTCAAGGTCTTTGGTAAAAATATCTTTGTTTGCCTTTTGTGTTATCGGCTTGTCTAAAACTTCTTTTTTTAGTTTATTAACCCTGCTTTCTGTTTGTCTTACCGTTAAATCTTGCTTAATAATTTCGTTTCTCAGGGTTTCCATTTGTTTGGATTCTTCTAAACCGAGCAAAGCCCTTGCATGCCCCATTGAAATTTTTTCGGAGATCAAATCTGCCTTTATATTTCTCGACAATTTTAATAATCGCAAAATGTTAGCAACCGCGGCCCGACTCTTTCCTACTTTTTCCGCTACCATTTCTTGAGTCAATCCAAACTCGTTAGACAGCCTGGCATAAGCTTCGGCCTCCTCTATTGGGTTCAAATCTTGCCGGTGAATATTTTCGATGATGGCTATTTCAAGGGATTGTGTATCGTTGACTTCCCGTATCACAGCTGGGATTTTTTTGAGCCCGAGTTTTTTAGAAGCCCGCCAGCGCCTTTCACCAACAATCAACTCAAAGCCTGAATCAACCTTTTGTACAACAACAGGCTGCAATACTCCGTGCTCCTTAATAGAAGTCATCAGCTCGTTCAACTTTTTATCATCAAAATAATTTCTTGGTTGCAAACGATTAGGGGAAATTTCATCAATGAGCAAATCAGTGGCTGGAGATGGTTCTGCCTCGGGGACCCCCTTTTCAAAATCGGGGATCAAAGCATTGATACCTTTTCCTAAAGCTTTTCTATTCATGCTGCTGAACCTGTTAAAGTAGTCTTAGACTGGGAATCGTTTTTGGATCGGAAAATAATTTCTTTTGCAAGCTCCACATAAGAGTCGGCCCCGCGCGAACGACCCGCATAAAGAATGATTGGCTTTCCGTGGCTAGGAGCCTCGCTCAAGCGTACGTTTCTAGGGATGATACTTTTTAAAAGAAAATCACTGAAATATTTTTCCACTTGATCTTTAACCTGCGCTGCCAACAGAGTTCTTCCATCAAACATAGTCAATAAAATGCCCTCAACTTTTAAATCTGGATTGATAGATTTTTTTACAAGCTTCAGGGTTTTTAATAAATGGCTTAGGCCCTGCAAAGCATAATATTCACACTGCATCGGAATCAGCACAGAATTAGAAACAGCAAGGGCATTCAACGTTAGAAGGCCTAATGAAGGCGGGCAATCTATGACCACAAACTCATATTCATCTATTGGAGTAAGCGCTCGCTTTAATATTTTTTCCCGGGACTCTCTTGCTACTAATTCAATTTCAGCTCCCGTCAGATCTACTCTTGAAGGGATTATCTTGAGGGTTTCAATCTCTGTCGAGCAAGTCACTTCTTTCACGTTTGCCTCACCCATCAAAAGCTCATAAACCCCCCGGGCATCTTCCTCAACACCCAACCCACTCGATGCATTGCCCTGAGGATCAACATCAATTAAAAGAACTTTTTTGCCCGAAAGGGCTAAAGAAGCGGCAAGGTTGATGGCCGTGGTCGTTTTTCCTACTCCACCTTTTTGGTTTGCAATACTGATTATTTTGGTCATGGGACCCAAAAAGTCGAAATGTTTTTCAGAAAATTTCTGTGTTAGCCCACAAGTCTTTATTTTTAAAGGCTTTAGTAGCTATTGTTGGAATTGCTACATCCCAAATTTACCATAAATTTAGGTTTCTACCAAATATATTTCATGCTTGAAAGAAATGCTACCTATACGATGAAACTAATGTTTCACGTGAAACAGTTTTTCAAATACTGCTTTTTACAAAAACCAATAGGCTGGATTTCTTATTATTATACCCTGTAACAACAACTTCTTGCTCAAGCGCGAAACCATAAATAGGCTGTTTTAATTCTTCTCTTTCCCCTAGGCCTTTTTTTAAAACCACTTTTCCCCCCTCTCCCAAAAATGGGGTAGCCAGTTCAAGGCAGCTTTTAATGTCGGAAACTCCTCTGAATATAACGGCCTCGGCTAACTGCTGGGGTGAGATTTTTTCCGCTCTTTCATTGATTACTTTGGTTTCTTTAAGCCCCAATTCGAAAATAACCGTCTCCAAAAAACTACATCGCTTCCTTTGGCTCTCGATCAGGGTGGG
>CAZMBO010000098.1:0-3628 GCA_964564655.1 uncultured Nitrospina sp.
CCTTGTTTTTAAGATCTCGAATTAAATTCTCTCAATTATATAATCCATGAAAATTATTTTACAAAGAGTGACCCGGGCTTCGGTAGTTATAAAAGGAGAACGAATCGCTGCCATTTCCAAAGGACTCTTGGTCCTTTTTGGTGTAGAAAAACACGATGATGAGGAAAAAGTGATATTTCTCGCTGAAAAAACACTAAATTTGAGAGTTTTTCCTGATGAAAAGGGAAAGATGAACCTTTCGTGTATGGATATTTGTGGGGAAATCTTGGTAGTGTCGCAATTTACTCTAGCTGGCGATTGCAGTAAGGGACGTCGACCCGGATTCGATAATGCTGCACCTCCCGATGTTGCTCAACTTCTATATCAAAAATTTGTCCAGCAAATTTCACAATCGAGGCTTAAGATTGCAACTGGCAAGTTTGGAGTAGACATGCAAGTGGAGTTGGTCAATGATGGTCCGGTTACTTTTACTCTTGAGCGTTAGTCAGTCTTAGAAGGGAATTGCCCCCCGGGCTACTTCCATTAGAGAAGATGGGAAGAGACCAATTACAAGAACCGCGATGGAACTCACGGTGACAAGTGCCCGCATTCCTATATGCATAGCGGGTTCAGGGGCTGATTCATCTTCGTGGAAATACATCATAACGATGACGCGCAGATAGAAATAAACAGATATAATACTGGCCACCACGGCTAAAACGGTAATAAGGATGTAACCTTTTTTGATGGCCGCATAAAATAAAAATAGTTTGCCGAAAAATCCAGCCGTCGGCGGGAATCCGGCTAGAGAAACCATAAATAAGCTCATCGCGGCCGCAAGAAAGGGGCTGCGTTTTGCTAACCCTTTAAATCGGTTGATGGAATTACCTTCCAGGCCTTCCCCTTCCATCATAAATACAATTGCAAACGCACCAATATTCATAAATAAATAGACGGCAAGATAAAAAAGTATGCTAGCCATACCTTCTTGGGTATTTGTAACGATTCCGATCAAAAGATAGCCGGCATGTGCAACACCGGAATAAGCCAACATTCGTTTGAGGTCGTCTTGAAAAATAGCTGCTGTATTCCCCACCAACATGGTTAATACGGATGCGCCAAATAGAATAGGCATCCAGACTTTGTCCAAGTCAGAGAAGGAGGTGAAAAAAATTCGGGCGATAACTGCAAAGACCGCAGCTTTTGTCGCAACGGACATGAACCCGGTTATGGGTGTGGGAGCCCCCTGGTAGACATCTGGTGTCCATGAATGAAAGGGTACCAGTGAAACCTTGAAAGCGAGACCGCAGAACATCAATCCCAATCCGATAAAGACCAGCGTATTTTTTGTGTAGGGGTTTTCTTCGGTTAACTGACCAATGAGCCGAATCTCGGTGGTTCCACTTCCTGCATAAATCAAAGCCATTCCGTAAACCAGAACAGCTGATGCGAATGCCCCGGTCAGCATATATTTGACGGCTGATTCTTGCGATGACACCGTTTCCCAATTCAGCTCAGTTGCAGTGTTTGGCCCTTCTTTTCCTGTCCCGTGTTTGGCTGAAAACCCACAAAGGATGTAAAGGGAGATGGAGAACAACTCCAAAGATAAAAATACGGTAATTAAATTACCGGATTTAGCCAGAAACATCATGCCCGCAATAGCCATCAACAGCAGTGTAAAATATTCTGCTTTATTTTCATGATCGTCCTGAGGGTAACGAACTGATCCAAAAATTGGGAATAGGGCCATGCCTAAAATGATTAAATTAAATGTGAGGGAAAACCGGTCGTTGATGAGGGCGTGGCTGAATATTTCTGGGTTATTGTTGTTTGTTGCTGTTGGAGCATCGATCCAGAGAATGAGAGTGAGAACAGCAGCTGAGCCAACTCCTGCGAAAGTGAACATTGATAAGAAGTTGTTGCGGTTCAATTCCTTTTTTAGCCCCGCGAGAAGAATTGCAAAGGCAGTGCTAAGGATAATAAACTCGGGTCCAATTGCTACCCAGTTCATGTCATCGAAATTGATCGCGAATTCCATACTTAAATCTCTGCATTATCAGTTCTTGAGCAAACTACACCCAGTATAATTAGGGGGTGTTTTATAGCATTTCCAGCCTTTTTGCAACCCCTCACTATTTACGCGGCACTGGCGAAGATTTTTTCTTGTTAAGCGGAAGATTTCCAGTCAGAATAGGGAACTTTTTAAAACCCTATCTGCGATTGGGAGGTTTTTTTGGATACAGGAGAGGCACGCGCACACCTGAATTATCTTTTAACGTTAGGACTACGCCGCGAAGAGGCATTTGGCCCCATGGCGCTAAATTTCATCAAGGAAGATGCTTTTGAAAAATCAGGTCTTTTACCTGAGGAACAATTCAGCCTCATCATGGCTACTGTTCAGGCTTTGGCAGAAGAGCCCAAACGCTACAATATGAAACTGGAGATGTTGAAACGGGCAGTAGGCCTTCTCGAAAAAACTTCATTTAATGACCCACAACTTGCCCGACAGCTTGACCAAGACGTTAAAAAAACTGAAGCAGAACTGGGAATCTATAATGAAGCTATGCGCCCTACTAAAAGTGGAGCGCAGGACAAACAAAAACTCATTGTGCAATGTGACGCGCCGGAATATTTTTTGGACATCGCCCAGAAGCGGGCTACCGCCTATTATCAGAATAAATTTGGTTTGAGTAAGGAGTCTAAAACTGCCCAACATTTTGGTGGGGGTGCGAGAAAATTTGATCCAAACAATAAAGATTTGCAAAAAGAATTTCCCGGAGCCTGTGCTCCCTTTATGAACTCCCGGACCAATGCTTTTCACCTGATGATGCCTTTTGATTTAAAAATCAGCAGAACACCGGAAGATCCTTTGGATGCAGGTATGCGCGCCTATTATGCAAAGATGGGTTATTCGTTTCCGCTTGGATTTGAAATGGGAAAGATTTGCAGTTATCAGGATGGGGAGATATTGGACATTCCTTTGGACGACCCAAACCTTTTATTTTTATCTGTGTCGAAAATTAAGGAAAAGGAGTTTCGTGCTGCAGACTATCCAGGAACTCCAGAAGTGCCGTTCGAATATGCATATCCACGTGCAGTCTTGGAGCGTACAGGGACTTTGGGGCCCTATGTGCAACTAGTTGCTAATTTCAAGATATGGTTTGATGCTTCTCAGGTTTCAATCCTAATCCAGGGAGCCCCAGATCTATATGAGTATGGGTTGCAAGGTGGCTCGGGGATGATGGTACGTAGTCACGCTTCAGATAAGGTACCTGCCTATGCTGAAAACACATCACAATCTTGGCAGGAAGGTTTGAGTTTTAATTTTGCAAATATCCACCTGATTTTAAACTCAGATACCGAGTCGGCAATGGTACCTTATAACACCCCACTTTTTACTGTTTATCCTGTGCATCCAATACAGAATTTTCAATGGACAAGCGTATCGGGTGCCTAATTCCTGGAGGAAAAGAAATTTCAACTGGAAAACTATATAAAGCCAAAGGTTATGATATTATGGATAGAACAGGCGAAGTTGGGGCTGCAATCGGAGAAACTAGGGATCGTATCTCTGGAGTGACAACTAATGCGCGTACAATACTTGTTGTCTGCAAAAAATAGTTTTTAAAATTTTAAAATCTAAATCATT
>CAZMBO010000099.1:0-3305 GCA_964564655.1 uncultured Nitrospina sp.
CTTTAACACGGCTTCTGGTAACATCGCTGGGCCCGCACTGAAATTATATTTTCTGGCCATTACAACATATCTCCTGCTTTGGCCATGAGAGACAAAAACTCTCTATGGCCTATTTAATCTACAAAATTAAAATAAATTTTCCCTTAAGTCTCAAAGAGACATAGAGCCTTTTAAAATCCATGCTGAGGGAAAATGAGGGTTTGGGGTATAAATTTATCGGATTAATTGGTTTTGCAAGAAAAACAAAACCCGGTTTTGCCCCGATCGATGCTCGATCATGAACTAATCTTTATAATCGAAATTGACTTTAAAATCCAATTTTTTTTGAAAAAAGACCTTTATAATTAGTTAAAATATAGTTTGACTACTTAGCGGGGACCGTTTTTGGGTGACTTTGTTTTGCGAGAAATAATTAGAGTGAAAACAAGCAGCCATTTCATCAATTTTCTCTCTCCTTCCTCGCTATTAACCCTTTATCGGATACCAAGTGATCAAACGGATTGATCTGGAAAAACTCGAATCAACGACACTGGCTCCCTATGCTATGAAAAGTGGAGAGAGTCAGGGCCGCCAGCATCTGGAAGAAGAGCACCAATATCGCACCCGATTCCAAAGAGATCGCGATCGGATCATTCACACCTCGGCATTCAGAAGACTCGAATATAAAACGCAAGTGTTTGTTTACCATGAAGGCGACTATTACCGTACGCGCCTAACCCATTCTTTAGAAGTGGCACAAATCGCACGCTCCATTTGTAAATCTTTGCAATTAAATGAAGACCTGGCAGAGTCGATAGCTCTTTCCCACGATCTGGGTCACCCACCCTTCGGTCACACTGGGCAGGATGTTTTAAATCGGTTAATGAAAGAACATGGTGGATTCGAGCATAACAAGCAAAGCTTGCGCATTGTAAAGCTTCTGGAAAAAAGATATCCAGAGTTTGATGGACTTAATTTAACCTGGGAGGTCCTTGAAGGAATATGCAAGCACACTAAAGATGAAGAAAACCCCATCACCTCGGCTGAGGGAGCGCGCTACCCTTCCCTAGAAGCGCAGATAGCCGACTTCGCCGATGGCATTGCCTACAACGCGCACGATTTGGATGATGGCATCACTTCAGACCTTCTCGACCTCGATCAGCTCAGGAAAGTCGCATTGTGGAAAGAAAACGAAGATCGTTTTAATGAAAATTATTCGGGATTGGATTTTAAATTAAAAAAATATCAGGTGGTGCGGGGTATTATCAACGAATTGGTCACCGATCTTTGTGAGGCCACTTTAAAAAATATTGAAAGCCATGGTGTGAAAAGTGTGGATGAAGTTCGTCGAGCTCCCACCCGAATTGCAGCTTTTAGAAAAGGAGTCGCCGAAAAAAACAAGGAGTTAAAAAAGTTTTTACAAAAGAATATGTATTCGCATCGTAAGGTTTTGCGCATGGAATTCAAAGCAGATTTGACTCTGGACGGAATTTTTGCAGCATATACTAAAATGCCGGAACTGCTTCCCGAATCGGTATTAAGGAACGAATCTTATGGAACGCTGGAACGTAGAATCTGCGACTATGTTTCAGGGATGACCGACCGCTATGCCCTCAACGAATATAAAAACCTATACTCTTCCAATGAAGAAGATTGAGGAAGAAAATTTCTATTGCTTATGGTTACTAGGGGCTTAAAGGGACGAAGCTGCATTAATCTAATTTTTATCGTCGTGCGAGGAACGCATAATTCTTGAGGAATTCCCATATATGCATTCTAAATCATACAAGTTTCGAGAATGGATGGTCCTTTCAGGTGGTCGCGATGACAATCTATTGGATTTCCTGTGAATAATATCAAATCCATTTGTGTTTTTTGCGGGTCCAGGCAAGCGGTAGAAGGCCACTACAAATCTGTTGCTACCGAACTGGGACGTGAAATCGGGAGGAGGGGTGCTGACCTGGTTTATGGTGGTGCATCTATTGGTTTGATGGGTTGTGTCGCCCGTGGTGTGCATGAAGAAAAAGGAAAGGTCATCGGTATTCTACCCGAGTTTTTTCGGAAGAAAGATATTGCATATTTTGATGCAGATGAGTTGATTGTGACTAAAGATATGCGGGAGAGAAAAGCAAAAATGGATGAAAGGAGCGATGCTTTTATAGTTTTACCAGGTGGTATCGGTACCTTGGAAGAAGCGATAGAAATTCTATCCATGCGACAACTAAAATTGACCAACAAGCCACTAGTGTTTATTAACACAGGTGGATTCTATGACAAACTCAACGAAACTTTTTCTTTGATGATCGAACAAAAATTTGCCAAAGAAAATATCCGCAACATGTTCGCTATTACCCCCAACCCCAAAAGCGCATTAGAATATATTTTTAACTATGCCACTCCTTAATAAGGTGACTGCATAAGTAGTTATTACGAGGAGCAGAATGCGACGAAGCAATCTAAAACGTTTAGATTGCTTCGTTCCCTTTGGTTATTCGCTATACACACAGAAGATGTGGATTGCCATCCTGAGTTCATCAAAGGATCTATCTTTTAGATAGCCAATTGGTCATATTTTACTTTTCTATCTTATTACCTAGGGCACTGATCCCTAGTTGGCTTGTACTTCGAGTTCGGGGTGTATAGCTTCTTTGAGGAATTGTTCGATGTACTGCAATGTGCCTGTGGTGGAACTGGGGCAACTGCCGCAGGCACCTTGATAATGGATTTTGATTTGTTTTCCTTCGATAGCGAGGATGTTGATACCGCCGCCATCATTTGCAAGCGCGGGTCGGATGGCAACGTCGAGTAAGGCGTTAACCACTTCCGTCTGCTGGTCACGATCGTAATCGAAAAAATCTTCTTTTTTGAAAGCTTCGAGAACTGGATGCATATCTTCTGCGTGTTCGGGTTCGTCTCCCTTTTCATAGAAAGATAAATGCTCTTCCAATGTGTGCCCGGTTTTTTCCATTAAGGTATGCCATCCAACGGTGGTAGATTTTGTGATGGTGACAAAGTTTTCTTTTAAATAAATGCTTTGGATTCCAAAAATCTCGAACAGGGCTTTTGCTAAGACATCGTTACCTGCATCTTCGGGTGAATCAAACGTTTTTGTGCCATCGCCCATTACTTTTCCGTTCAAAATAAACTGAAACGCATCGGGGTTGGGTGTGGGTTGCACACGGACTATCTTGTATGCTCCCGCTTCATTCGGGCTGGCTGTTTTTTCTTCACTCATGGAGGACCCAAGGTTTTAAGGTTACGCTATTGTTAGTATAAACGATTTGGAAGAGGAGAGTAACGAGTTTCTTTGTTTTTCTGTTTGCTTC
>CAZMBO010000100.1:0-3229 GCA_964564655.1 uncultured Nitrospina sp.
GATTTCACTGTCGCCCATCTTTCATTCACTTTTTTGGTGACCATGATTTCGTTGCCCATGATCCACGCACTGTCTACACCTGGCACCGACATCAGAGCTTCAGCAACAGGGTGAAGTTTTGCTGCACCTGGTTGCGAAATGGGGATGCTTTTCCCATATGGGAGCAATGCGTCCTTAACAGCAAACATTAGAGTATCTACACTGCGGGTTGTTGTGACTTTAATTTTTGTGCTCATTGCTTCCTCTTACTATTAATGATCATTCTATTTATGGAATAGCCGCCTGATAGCCGAATTTTATTTTAGCTTCTTCAAGAGTTTTACGGGTTGCCTCCGCTGCTTGCAACTGGTTCTGTTGTCTAAATAATTCTACTGCTTTGGAAAGGTTTAGAATCACCATCTGTTTGAAGGGAGGCCCATCTTTATAATTATAAAAAGCCCAACCGAGATTGCCGTGCGCCTGAGCATCGTTTCGTTGTCTGTGAACGACTATATTAAGTTGACCAATGGCATCTTTCCACCGTTCCTGCATATTATAAACATTTCCCAAAGTAAGACGAATATCTAAATTGGATGGTGCCAGTTCCACTGCTTTTTCCAGCACAACCGCCGCCTTATCTAATTGCCGCAAATTTTTATAGGCAATTCCTAAATTATAATACGCTACCGGCGCCATGGCATTCTGGTCTATCGATTTTTGATATGCTCTGACGGCTTCTTCAAATTTTCCTGCAGAACTGAATCGATTACCCTCAATAAACCATTGTTCTGCATCTAAAGACCAAGCATTAGAGGGCAGAATTCCCCAACCAAACAACGCCAATAAAACTGCAACTTGCATACTCAAATTTCCTTAATGATAGTAGCCAGATTTTACCATAAATCGTAACTGAGAGAGCAGGTTGAATGTTGATCTATTTTTTATGGCCGATCGCAGCATAATATCGGTTGAAATTTTCCTCTACCGTGATGGAGCAATCCAGGGCCCTGGAAAGGGTTTTTGTGTTCATCATCGCTTCTTTTCTACCTTGCTTGAAAATCTTCCCGTTTTTTAAGTAAAGCACATGGGTAAAACAAGGCATGATTTCTTCAATTCGATGCGTGACATAGATCATTCGAGTTCCTTTTCGCGACATTTTTTCCATGGTTTCAAGAAAAGTCTCTCGTGTGGGGATATCTAATCCCGTACAAGGCTCATCGAGAATCATTAAACTAGCACGATGCACCATGGCCCGAGCTAGAAGAACTCTTCTTGCTTCTCCATAAGACATTTGCTGGTAGGGAGTACAGCTTAAATATTCAATACCGAGATAACTCATGGAATCAAAGGCCACTTTTTTTTGTTTCTGAGTCACATCTCCGTGCAAACCAATTGAAGAAAAATGACCAGAGGCCACCACTTCCCAACCAAGCGCTGGGCGGTCATAGTTACTTTGATATTCTGCGGATACATAGCCAATTTTTTTCCTAACTTCTGAAAGAGGGATTCTTCCTTTATTCCCAAACCAACGAACTTCCCCGCCATAAACTGGAATGAGTTCGCCAAAGATCAGTTTCATAAAAGTGGTTTTGCCCGTACCATTATTTCCTATCACCGCCCAGTTTTCTTCTTCACTCATGGACCAGTTCAAGGACTTCAAAATTTTGTTACCCCCTACATAGACATCTGCGTTTTTTATTTGCACGAGAAAACTCAAATGAAATCCTTTTTACTGAATGGTTATCTTTATTTCGTCTTTCTGAGAGGAGAATAACTCTGCATTGCCAATATACTCGACGACAGGCTCATTATCATAATATTGAATAATATTGAGCGCGGCGTAATCCTGATGAATACGAAAAATTTTATCCAAGGGAATGCCTAGCAAGTGACTGAGGATGACTCGATTGACGCCGCCATGACAAACCATGGCTATCTGATCATCGGTATGGCGGGCCACGATTTCTTCATACTTGGGGACCACTCTGGCTTGAAGTTGAGGATATGTTTCACCGCCATCTGCCTGAAAGGTAGCGACACTTTTCATCCTCTCTTTTATTTGCCCAGGATAAGTGGATTCAACCGCAGAGACACTCATTCCTTCCCAAGTTCCAAATGAAAGCTCACGCAATTCGGGATAGGCAACAGGATCAAGGCCATGTTCTTTACCTATAATTTGAGCGCTCTTACGAGTCCGTTGCAAATCACTGGAGTAAATAGCCTTAATATTTTTTTGCTTTAATATATCCGCCCAATGTTGAAATTGTTGCTGCCCTTTTTCAGAGAGTCCAACATCATAGTGGCCGTTGAAACAAACTTCTTTTGAGTTTGCCGTTTCTCCATGACGGAAAAGTAAAATACAGCAGGTGGGTTTACCCTTCATGGCTTGATAGGTTGAAATATTTTAAAAATGGCAAAAAAAAATGACAAGCCCAAAGAGCTTGTCATTTTTAGTTTTTTCAGTATTAGGATTTAGTGAACTCAGCCACCAGAACCACTACTCCAAAGGTAAAAGAAGTCGAGTCCTTGAACCTTCATCAGCCCGATATTAATTAAAAAATAATATCCAGCCATACATACCATAGCAATTAAGAACCAGATAATTGACTTTGGAGTGATAAACTTTTTCTTCTCGTCAGCCGCGAAATCATTCATAATTCGTTAAACTCCCCTAAATAAAATTAAGACTGTATATCAATCCAATAAATTAGCGCCATACGGATGCAAACCAATAGAAGAACCATAAACAGAAGATAACGGTTCCAATATAAATCAGGGGTCCAGCCTTTTCCTTAATTTTCTCTATGTCCATTGTTTGCTCCGGAAAAATTTAATACCAGTTTAATCTTGACAGTTTTTAAAAGTGAATGATAGGGTATATCTCTTTTTTCAAAAAGAACATTTTTTTACCCCAGAGGTTTCTATGGCTAGCAAAGACGGAAAAATTTTTGATACCATCGTTTATATTGGTCTAGGCGTTAACGCTTTGACCGCCTTATACCTCCTTCTTATGTACTTCGAAGTCATATAATTCCGCGAAATTTATCAGGTAATTTGAGGGGTGTCAAGAGCAAAACCCTTATTTCAAAGAATTTCACGCTTTTATGCGGGTTTTTATAGCATCCACGAACTATCGACAATATGATGATCAGGATTTTAGCGGATATACATAATAAAGCATGAGATAGGTAGCGGTGCTGGTTATCAAAATAAGCGCATAAATTACCATAGTAACCCTACCTAACACCCT
>CAZMBO010000101.1:0-2871 GCA_964564655.1 uncultured Nitrospina sp.
AAAGATCAAGTCGCGATATATCTCAATGGGCATCTAGAGTTTTTTAATGAATACCCTGAGCTTTTGAGAAAAATAAAAGAGATCAAAGAAGAAGACCTTCCAATTGAACCAAGGAAAACTTTGAGCCTTACCGATCGCATTATGAAGCGGGTACACGATGATAAGGAGCGTCTTAAAAGTAAGCTGGAAGGGTTGTTCGAAATTTCTCGCGCGAACGAAAAAATTCAAGATCATTTATTCGAAATAGAGCAACTGGTTTTGACCAGTACCAATCTGAATCAAATGGTAAGCCAGTTGAGAAAAGAAATTCTCAATCGATTTGGTATCCCCAGTGTGGTTGTTTGCCTTGTTCAGGGTTCGGACCATTTTATGGAAGACCGCCTGCGTGAGCGATATCATGGAGAATTGGACGAAACATTAAAATTTATTAGTAAAGAAACGGCTTCAAGCTGGTTTGAGGGAAACCCTAAACCGGTTCTTCGGGGTGAGGTACAAGAGTCCGAAGTATTTTTTTCTTCCGAAAATTTAATTAAGTCTGAAGCACTTATTCCAATTTTGGCGAAAGAAACTTTGGTAGGAGTCATTGCGTGTGGCAGTCCCAATGCCTTTCATTTTCATGAGGGTTTGGGCACCGAGTTTCTCGAACGTATGGCGAATAAGGTCGCAATTTCGATCAACAATATCCTTCTAATCGACCAACTCAAAGACCAGCTCGTCCACTAGTCGGCCAGTATAGCCGAGGACAATAGGTCCGTACTTGAAAAGCGAGCAGACCCCTGGGCTTTTTTATTTCCCCTTATCCCCATTATTAGAAGCTAGTACGATTCCTAACTGTCACAATAGCTAGTGGGGGTTGACTAAACTTAGAAACTCATTGATACTGACCCATCTCCGGCCGATACAGTATTGCAACCCCTATACGGATAGATCATTTAGATATGTTACGCAAAGCAAAAATTGAAGATGCTCAGGCCATTCAGAACCTGATCTGTTTTTACTCTGAAGACGGTAAAATGTTGTTCCGTTCTTTAGAAGAAATTGAACAGACCATTGCCGATTTCAGAGTTTATGAAAAGTCGGGTGAGATCATAGGCATTTGTAACCTAAAATATGGTTGGGACAAACTGGTAGAGATTCGTTCGCTCTGTGTCGATCCACGTTACCATAGGCAGGGCATCGCTACGCAAATGATCAAATATAGTATCAACCAAGCGTTATTGAATCAGAATTGTGATACGGTATTTGTACTCACCTATGCAATCCCATTATTTGAGAAACTGGGTTTTCAAATCATAGATAAAATAAACTTACCGCAGAAAGTATGGAACGATTGCCAGCAATGTCTTCATCAGGATAATTGTGACGAGACCGCAATGAGTTTTTCATTAATTAAAACGGAAAGAGAAAATTTTAAACCAAATGAAAAAACTTCCGTTTGCTGGTAGCAAAATCCCCCCAGAAAAAGCGGCGCCATTGCAAAAGCAAATAAAACCATCATTAGGAAATTCCGAGCAAGTCTTATATTCCTCATAAAGCGGATTGAGGAACTCTGAGAGCAAAAGACAGTAAATAATTGAACCTAAGTAAGTTATTGTTGAAAGCGATAATAGCGCTCGGTTCAGGAGCGAAATACTTTTTTTCCTGCCGGGACTATAGTATTCTTTACACAATATTTTACATTTATAAATAAATGGAAGATTACCTTGTTACCATAGAGCGATTTGTTTTATCGCTAAAGGAATCCGGTCTCTCTCTTTCAGCAACGGATTACGATCTCATCCAGCAATGGGAGAATCGTCGCGTGCCAGCGCATGTAGTGTGCCGTGGAATTGAAACCGGATTTATTGAATTTGAACGAACTAATCCCAAGCAGCCTTCCCGGATTAACCTGAATTATCTTAAAGTTTTTATCGAAGATGAAATTGAACGCGGATGAAACAAAAAATAAAACAGGCGATTAATTGCAGGCGTTGTCGCGACAAGAATTATGTTTTCATTAATCAAAAAGGAAAAGTACAGGTAGAGGCATGTACCTGCTTTGAATGTAAGGTTTGTGAAGGCAGTCGCAGAATATTTGAAGAAACCTCTAAAGGAATTTCAAAGATTCGGGAGTGCGAATGCAATGGTTTTATTAAAAGAATATCCTTGTTCAATCAGGCGGGTGTTCCTGGAAAATTTGTTCATGAAGATTTCAGTTCTTTTTCGGTGGACCCTCCCCAGCACCGGACTCAAAAAAACGCTCTCCTCAGTTCAAAAACTTTCATTGATGACTATGTTGATAGGAAAGGTTTATACAGCCAAGGATTGATATATATGGGTGCCCCGGGACTCGGAAAAACCCATCTTGTTGTTTCGATTATAAAAGAACTGGTCATGCAGCATGGGGTGGAGTGCAAGTTCGTCGATTTTTTTGAATTGTTGAGAGATATCCGCCATGGTTATGGGGAGGATATTTCGGAAAAGGATTTCATTGACCCCTATGTGGGGGTTCAGGTGCTGGTGATAGATGAATTGGCTAAAGGCCGCAATACGGATTGGGAGCTGACCATTCTCGATCATTTTATCTCCGCCCGTTACAACGATGACGATAAAGTCACTCTGGTCACCACTAATTTCAGCGATAAGCTTGACATTTCAGTAGCGCCGAACAGCCGTAATAACAAGCAAAGCATATCGAACGCTTATTCACGTTTTACCATTGAAGAAAAAGTTGGTGCCCGCATCTATTCTCGCCTAATGGAGATGTGCAAAAAAGTGAACCTCGAAGGCACAGACTATCGTCGCACCCAATCCTGATTTATATAACCCCACAATAAATATCGTAATGGGGAAGTTCATGTTTATTCAAAATAGATTCATGAAACTTATTTT
>CAZMBO010000102.1:0-2073 GCA_964564655.1 uncultured Nitrospina sp.
GACTCGAACCCCCGACCTGCTGATTACAAATCAGCTGCTCTACCAACTGAGCTATGCCAGCTCAGTAAATAAAAAACCCCCACTGTACACTTTGACTTCCAAAGTTGCAACAAAAAATGGCGATTTTAGGCTATAAATTTAGATTTAACTGGATTTCTTGCTATGAAAAGGTGTTTACGGCAACAACTATAACATGACCCACGGTTTCTTTCCCAGAAAAAGCCCCCTCTATAAAAAAACTACTCAAAATGAATTTAAACGGGGCATTCTAGCATAAAGTTTTTTAAAAAAATATAAATTTAGCAAATTCTTTTCAATCACCCAAAAACTACTTTTTTTCCGAGATTCTCTTGTCTGAAAAATTCCGGAGGAAACGTCGATATCTGTGCTCTGATTGGTCTGAGTAATGATTTTATGGGACTCAGTAAATCCGCACAACTAGAAGAGAAATAGGCTTATAACTTTCCATCCACCATATAAAAATCTACTTTCTTTCTTTGTGGTTCGAAAGGAATATCATGCCAGTCGCCACCGTAGTCGGGCCTTATCTTAAATCCGATGAAATCTCCTTTTTGTCCGGGTTCTATTTTCCCGCAAGGGAGCCGCAAAATTTCCGCCCCAAGACGCGTTGCCATCTTTAAGATTTCTTTGCGACTCACTTCTGGTAATAGTTTATCTGCCATACGTATTTCTTCGAGAAAATTTAAGGAATCATTACTGGCCATAGAATCCGTTCCTAAGGCAACAGGAACTCCAGCATCCAACATTTCTCTCACTGGAAGAATATTATTAATGCGCCCAAACCAGTGGGTACTTTTCGGACAAAACACCGCCGCTTGCACAGCATCTGTATCGTCATCGATAAAATTACAATGGACTGCAACCATTTCATTGAGAGTGCCAAGAGATTTAAGGTAACGAACGGGGCTTGTCGCTGGAGCTTGCCAATTCGCATCAAAGGCTTTCCTGTCTTTTAAAAGATCTACCAAAGGCCCTTCACCTTTTTCAATAAACTGACTCTCTTCATCGGTTTCTGCCAGATGAGTAGAAAGTAAACATCCGTACTTTTTAGACAGTTGATTTAATTTGAGTAACAACTTTTCAGAAACAGAATAAGGTGCGTGGGGAGCGATTCCCAAAGTCCATATCGACCCATGCGATTTAAAAATTCTCTCCACTTCCTTTGCGAGACCCTCGGCCTTTTTATCTTGAAACCCAATAATTTCTAAAAACAAAACGCTTCGGAAGCCTAAACCACCAATGGTATCTAATAAGGCTGAGTCTGCCACATAATCAGCAAGACCAGTTACCCCTGAAGATTTCATTTCACTAGCACCCTTTCGGATGCCCCAAACCCTTTCCTCACATTTCAAGGCGGAGTTGAGGAGAATTAAATCACGGATCCAACAGGCAAAGTTTTTTGAAGGTGAAAGTTTATTTTCGAGGGCCGTCAAACTAAGGTGGCTATGGGCATTAACAAAACCCGGCATCAACAGGTGATCAGAAAGATCCAACGTATCTTCTGTATTTACTTTAGAAACCTGCGGGGATATTTCTAAAATATCTCCATCCTCTATTATCAACTCACCGTTTTCAAGCGGCTCACTGCATTGGGTAAGTAAAGCTCGAAATTTAATTTTTAAAGTCACTGGAAAAACTAAAAAAAAGTGCCGGCACGGTATTGTTGGTAGGCTTCACCAAGTTGCTCTTGCAAAACCACTTCTTCTGCTCTGGCCCGGAAAATATTCAAAGGAACCACCACCACAAATACATAAATAAGACAAATCGTAGAACCACAAGCTAAAAATAATCCGCCTAAAGTTAAAATGATCCCAATATAAATCGGATGACGTAGATATCGATAAACTCCGTGGGTCACCAAACGATCCGTCCCAGGCAAAACGGCCAAAGAATGACCTAATGTCAAGATGGATAATATCCACAGGGTCATTCCCACCGCACTAACCGCTAAACCTGCATATACCAACCCGTCATAGCCAAACCCAAAATTCTTTGGGCCAATGTAAGCAAATACCAATGGGAAAAGGTAAAGCGATGGAACCAAAACATTCA